>NZ_JBHFIG010000003.1:0-1349 GCF_057334175.1 Desemzia sp. AGC72 | reverse complement strand
GGATATTGTCTAATAGAAACATTTAAGTAAGAAACCGAGAAAACACCGCGTTTTTAAATGAGTTTTTTAATGTTCTTATCGTAAGATAAAACAAGTAATACCAATTTAGTAATGATAGGTTAAGTTACTAAGGGCGCACGGTGAATGCCTTGGCACTAGAAGCCGATGAAGGACGGGACGAACTCCGATATGCTTTGGGGAGCTGTAAGTAAGCTTTGATCCAGAGATTTCCGAATGGGGGAACCCAGCATCTTTAATAGGATGTTACTGCTGACTGAATACATAGGTCAGTAGAGGTAGACGCAGAGAACTGAAACATCTAAGTACCTGCAGGAAGAGAAAGAAAATTCGATTCCCTGAGTAGCGGCGAGCGAAACGGGAAGAGCCCAAACCAGAAAGCTTGCTTTCTGGGGTTGTAGGACTGAACACATAGAGTCATAAATGAACGTCGTAGAAGAAGCGTCCTGGAAAGGACTGCCGAAGAAGGTAAAAGCCCTGTATTCGAAACGACGTTCACTCTGATCAGTATCCTGAGTACGGCGGAACACGAGAAATTCCGTCGGAATCCGGGAGGACCATCTCCCAAGGCTAAATACTCTCTAGTGACCGATAGTGAACCAGTACCGTGAGGGAAAGGTGAAAAGAACCCCGGAAGGGGAGTGAAATAGCACCTGAAACCGTGTGCTTACAAATAGTTAGAGCCCGTTAATGGGTGATAGCGTGCCTTTTGTAGAATGAACCGGCGAGTTACGATTACATGCGAGGTTAAGTTGGATAGACGGAGCCGTAGCGAAAGCGAGTCTGAATAGGGCGAATGAGTATGTGGTCGTAGACCCGAAACCAAGTGATCTACCCATGTCCAGGTTGAAGGTGTGGTAAAACACACTGGAGGACCGAACCCACGTATGTTGAAAAATGCGGGGATGAGGTGTGGGTAGCGGAGAAATTCCAATCGAACTTGGAGATAGCTGGTTCTCTCCGAAATAGCTTTAGGGCTAGCCTCGGAATTTAGAATCATGGAGGTAGAGCAACTGTTTGAACTAGGGCCCCTTATCGGGGTACCGAATTCTGATAAACTCCGAATGCCATTGATTCATGTCCGGGAGTCAGACTGCGAGTGATAAGATCCGTAGTCGAAAGGGAAACAGCCCAGACCACCAGTTAAGGTCCCAAAGTTTATGTTAAGTGGAAAAGGATGTGGGGTTGCTTAGACAACTAGGATGTTGGCTTAGAAGCAGCCATCATTTAAAGAGTGCGTAATAGCTCACTAGTCGAGTGACCCTGCGCCGAAAATTTACCGGGGCTAAACATAACACCGAAACTGTGGATAGAACCATTGGTTCTATGGT
>NZ_JBHFIG010000002.1:0-226249 GCF_057334175.1 Desemzia sp. AGC72 | reverse complement strand
TTTTCATATTGCTGTTGGCGTCTGTTGACACCTTGCATCGGTACTTCTTTCGCCAAAAAGCGTACACGCTCCATAATACGTTGAGCTTTTAATGGTTCATCTTCTCCACGTTGAGAAAATGTCAGATGTTCTTCCAATTGTTTCAAATCTAAGTTAGACGAAAAGAACGTTGGCAATTGTTCTTGCATACGATATTGTAAAATAACACCTAGCACGTCATCTCGAATCCAACTGGACATCGAGTCTGCTCCGATATCATCTAACATTAAAATAGGAGCACGCTTGACGGCTTCAATTTTTTCACCCGTAGTGTTTTCACTGATAGATTGCTTCATTTCAACTGCAAATGAAGGGAAATGCATCAGGGTAGAGGGGAATCCACTCTCTGCCAAGTCATGTGCTATCGCTCCCAGCAAATACGTTTTTCCCACACCAAACGAACCTTGCAAATACAATCCACGATGGAATTTTTTAGGAGCTGTCAAGTAGGCTTCAATAAAATCCAAAGCTTCCATTTTTGCTTGTAATCTTTCAGACGTATTCTGAAATTCATCTAACGTTGCTTCACGTATCCCTTTTGGCATATCCATTGAGTGAATCAGATTCTTGATACTTTTCTCGCGTTGTTTTGCCACCAACTCAGCAGTAGGTACGTACGTTACGTCAATGTAGTGATGGTTCATGATCAACTTTGGCTGGTACCCTGGAGCGAGCTGATTCTCATTATTCTCTTGATGCTTTTTCTTTTCATTAACAAATTCATATAGCTTAGCAGCACTTTTTTCTATCGCGCTGTTATCTAACATCTCTGAATGTTCTTGTATAAATCTGACTACATCCGGATCTTTCATGACTTCTTTCATCAAATGATTGAACTCTTCATTCCATTTTCGTTCTTTGATGATTTTTGTCAGACTTTTTCCCACATCATCCATTCTTACTCACCTTCTTTTTGCATATTCCGAATACGTGCTAATCTTTCCTGGAGTTGTTTTTCAACCTCTGGACTTATTGCAGTCTCTTCGGGTGCTTTATATCCTTCTTTAGCCCAATCAGGCAGTTTTTCTTTTCGAACAGTATTTTTATTTCGCGAATAATTGCTGTTTGAACGAGAGGCGTTTGTTTGTTTCCGCTCTTGATTTTTCTTATACTTATCTGCATTTTCTTGATACATTTCACGCACTTTTTTCAAAGCCGCTTCAGGTGTTGTAACTTTGTTTTGAGCCCAGTCATTTGAAATTTTATAAGCCAATCCCTTTTCAAAGACCACGTTTCCTTGGATGACCAAAATATAATGGATCAAAATATTGATTACAGCATTTGGCAAGCGTGATTTTTTTACGACATCTTCCAATGTCCATTCTTCAGGTTTAGAGATGTATCCATTTTTTTGCTCTTTGATACTTCTCATAAATTCAGCTGGGGAATATTGATGGCTGGATTCAATGATCGCGATATCATAATCAGAAAATCCCTGACCCTTCAAATTTTGTTTGTGTTGTACTTGCGTCGTTGACATTTCTTCCAACTCTTGTTGAACCACATCATTCAACTGTACTTTTTCATTCGTATGACGATGGAAGTCATCCACCACGTTTTTCTTTAACAAACGAGCATCGATCGTTCCTGTGTTTATATCGGATGCCTCTAATATATATTGCTGCATCGTCAACTCATCTACCCCATACATATGATGCAGCGTCAAGATCGTTTCTCGAATATCTGCGGTTACTGACGAACGATTGACATAATGTTGATTCAGACCATTAAAGAAAAAGTTCCAATCAAATGAATCTGAATCTAAAGAAATCGTTGATCTTGCCGAGTCGCCAATCAATGTGCCAGAAGACTTAAACAGTTCCTCATGCTGTTTCAATTGATTGGTATTTAAATGATAAACATCCAAAAATGATTTTGTGATTTCTACAAATTGATCTTGATCAACAGGTTCTACCGAAAATCGATTTCTGAGGTTTTTGAATTTTCGTTCGCCCACTCTCTCCAACAGCAGCAAGCTAAATAGATCTTCTTCAAAAAAAGCTTTACTGGATTGAGGTTTTTGAAGTTCATAGACATACAATTTTTCTGGATCAGTTTGTACGAATGTCTTCAATAAACCAATAGCTTCTAACCGGATTCTAGCCTGATACACTTCGGGCATTCCGATATTCAGCAACGCCAATAATTCTGCATGAAGTATCCCTTCACTCCAATAGGTGTCTTTTTCTGTTTCCGTCCATAATGTCATGTATAAACTATAAGCAGTCGAACCAATCAAAGGTTGATACAAAAAGGTGAGTATCTGTTGGTCGATATCCGAAAGCAGACTGCTTTGTCTTACCATAAAACCATCTTTTGGACTAAGATTTTTCCAAGGATATGACATTTTTGATTACTCCCTTCGTACCAATTATTTCTTCTCGGTTTTTTTTCGTTCTAACTCTTTCATTTCTTCCATAAATACATCAATGTCTTTGAATTGGCGATAAACACTAGCAAAACGGATATACGCTACATCATCAACTTCTGCTAGTTTTTCCATCACATGTTCTCCGATAACGGTAGAAGAGACTTCATTTTCTCCTAAGTTGCGCAGTTCATTTTCAATTTCATTGACCATCTTTTCCATTTGGTCCATAGGCACAGGTCTTTTTTCACAAGACCGGATAATACCCTTGAGGATCTTTTCGCGATTAAATTCTTCACGGTCTCCATTTTTCTTCACGATTAATAATGGAACACGTTCGATTCTTTCAAAAGTTGTAAACCGATATCGACACGATTCGCATTCTCTACGACGTCGTATAGCTCGTCCTTCGTCTGCAGGACGACTGTCAACGACTCTAGTTCCATTGTTTTGACAGCGAGGGCATTGCACTGTTCATCATCCTTTTTTTTAGCTGTATTTTTATTAAAAAAATCGCATTTCGCCTTATTATATGAATTATTATACCATACATTTAGTTGCTTAAAAACACTCTAAATGCTGAATATATGGGGATAGCCATTTCATTTTCTAGCGATTCAACCTGGATTCTATACAAAAAGACTAGCAGCAAGTTTATTGACCCTGCTGCTAGTCTGCTGTTTTACTGCAAAAATTGCTGTTTCTTTAACCAATTCATCACTTGGTTTCGAGTATTTTCTTTTGTTCCATTGTTGTCGATCACAAAGTCAGCTTTTAAAACTTTATCCATAATAGGTGCTTGTGCAGCTATTTTTTTCCGGGCTGTCTGCTCATCGATTTGATCGCGTTCCATTAACCGATTTAACTGGACTTCAGGAGTAGTTGCTACAACCATTACTTGGTCAACAACTTCCTGATAACCACTCTCGAATAATAATGGAATATCTAAAACGACTAATGGATGTTTCTCTTTGATGTACCGCTCTTTTTTATCGTGGATCCATTCTGCGATCAAATCTCCCAAAATTCGGTTCAATTTCTCTAATTCCTGTGGATTTTCGAAGACAATTTTGCCTAATACTTTTCGGTTTAAGTGTCCATTTTCAATAACTTGGTTTCCAAAGACCACTTCGATGCGTTTTAATCCTTCTGTTCCTGCTTTTACGACTTCTCGAGCTCCAACATCAGCGTCAACTACTGGAATTCCATTTTCTTTGAAGAATTTACTAACCGTTGATTTTCCAGTAGCAATTCCGCCGGTCAATCCTAAAATAAGAGACATTGCTGATCCTCCATCCTTACCGTTTACTAGCATCATAAGAGTTCATTGCAGGTAAAACATTTTCTTCTGTCAACTTTTGGCATTGGACACAGTAGTGCGTGCCACGCTGAGCGACTTTTATTTTTTGAACAGGATTCCCGCAACGAACACACGGCTCACCTGTTTGACCATAAACTTTCAAGTCTTGCTGGAAACTTCCTGATTCTCCTAATGCATTTAAATAAGTTCGTATAGTTGTTCCTCCAGCTTGAATCGCTTTCCCTAACACTTCGATGATAGATTGATGCAATACAGCTGCTTCTTTGGGTGTCAAAGAATTTCCAGGTCTTAAAGGGTGGATACCAGCTTGAAACAAAGCTTCATCTACATAAATATTTCCTAGACCCGTCACGAGGCTTTGATCCAATAAAGCAGGCTTGACAGCTTTTTTGATCCTACTCAATTTAGCTTGAAAAGGTTCTAACAAAAATACATCTGCAAAAGGCTCGGGCCCTAAACGCTTGATTCCTGCAACAGTTCCTTCTTGTCCCAACAACACCAATTCCATACGACCGAACTTTCGCACATCTAAATAACGGATATCTCTTCCGTCTTTCAAATGAAAGACGACGTGTGTGTGCAATTTGAGCGGTTCTTCAGTTGGCACCACTTCATACTTTCCTTCCATTCTTAAATGAGAAATGAGAGTATGCTGATCAAAATCCAACAGCAAAAACTTTCCTCTGCGTCTGATTTTCTGCAGCTGTTCACCCACTAATGCATTTTTAAACGATTCGCCGACTAGGGAGCCTGTTATGATTCTTTCCCAAAAAACATCTACTTTTTGAATGACTGCTTTTTCCACAAGATTTTCTAACCCTTTGCGGACCGTTTCTACTTCTGGTAATTCTGGCAACCTGTATTTCCTCCATTCGTGCAAACAAACTTATTTGGCATCATACCAACTTTGGCCGAAGTCGCTTTCTACTTTCAAAGGAACACTTAATTCGACCGCATGTTCCATCACATCTTCAACCAATTTCTGTAATGCTGGAATCTCTTCTTCTGGCGCTTCAAAAATCAACTCATCATGCACTTGCAACAGCATAGTAGCTTTTAGATCAGATTCTTTTAAAGACTGAGCAATTTTGATCATCGCTACTTTCAAAATATCAGCTGCACTCCCTTGAATCGGCGTATTGATCGCTGTTCTTTCCGCAAAAGAGCGTAAGTTGAAGTTGCGTGAATTGATTTCCGGCAAATAGCGGCGACGGTTGAACAACGTTTCTACAAAGCCTTTTTCTTTTGCTTCGCGAACTACTTCATGCATATACGTTTCGATACCTGGATATTTTTTGAAGTACGTATCAATGAACTGTTGCGCTTCTTTTCTTGTGATCCCAAGATTTTGAGATAAACCGTAATCACTGATTCCATACACGATCCCGAAGTTGACAGCTTTAGCTCGGCGACGAATATTAGAAGTCACGTCTTCCGGCTTCTCAATGCCAAATACACGCATTGCTGTACTGGTATGAATATCTTGTTCTTCAATAAACGCCTCTTTCATGTGCTCGTCATTAGAAATATGAGCCAACACTCGTAATTCGATTTGGGAGTAGTCGGAAGCAAAAATTTTCCATCCTTCTTCGCGAGGAACAAAGGCTTGTCTAATTTTCCGCCCTTCTTCTAAGCGAATAGGGATATTCTGCAAGTTGGGATCCACTGAACTTAAACGACCAGTACGTGCGATAGTTTGCATGTAGCGCGTATGGACTCTGCCTGTATCTTCACGAACCACTTTTAATAAACCTTCTACGTAAGTGGATTGAATTTTAGCAATTTGACGATAATCTAAAATGTATTCTACGATTGGAGCTTGATCTTGCAATTTCTCCAATACGTCGACTGCAGTAGAGTATCCCGTTTTCGTTTTTTTAATGACCGGGTAGCCCATTTTTTCAAATAAGATCACGCCTAATTGTTTAGGAGAATTGATGTTGAATTCTTCTCCTGCTTCAACATAGATTTTTTGTTCGATCTCTTTCAACCGAGCAGAAAACTCTTCTCTCATTTCTTTCAAACGATGACCATTCACTGTGATGCCTTGTATTTCCATATCTGCAAGAATTTTAGCCAGCGGCAATTCCATATCTGCAAAAAGTTCTTTTTGGTGATTATTCTCTAATTGTTCCATCAAATCAGGACCTAAAACAGCGATTGCTTTCACTTTACGTGCCAAATGTGTGTACATTTCAGTGATGTCCTCAGGAACTTTTATTTTTGCTCCTTTTCCATAAACAGTCTCATCATTTGCTACATCATGATAATTGTATTCTTCTGCAATCGCAGCTAAATCGTTAGAGTTGTCTTTAACGTCGAGCAAGTAAGCTTCTAGTAAGACATCATATTTTACTGCAGCTAATTTGATACCATAGCGATTCAACGCTACATACGTTTGTTTTGCATCAAATGTCCCTTTAGAAAGCGAATCATTTTCTGCCCATTCTTTAAACAAAGGAGACGTCAAAACATCTTCAGCAGCACCTACATAGATGTGGTCCTCATTTCCCCAGCTTACGCCAACTACTTCTGCCGTGTGATAGTTATCGCTCAACAACTGCAGGTAAACAGCCATATTATCTGTGAACATGTCGCTGGTAACTTCTGTCACCACTTCAAAATTGATTTCTGTTCGCTTAGCTTCTTTCTCTTCATCCAATTCTGAAGTGTCTAATTTGCTCAAATGAGATTTGAAGTCCATTTCTTTATAAAATTCGGCTAATTTTTTTAAATCAGCACCTTTATACTCTACATCTTCAATAGCGATTTCAAGCGGTGAATTCGTATCGATCGTTGCTAGACGTTTGCTCAAAAATGCTGTTTCTTTATCATTGATCAGATTTTCTTTTCGTTTACTTGGTTTCATGCTGTCGATATTTTCATAAACGCCTTCAACTGAACCAAATTCTTCTAATAATTTTAAAGCCGTTTTTTCTCCGATTTTTGTGACACCAGGAATATTATCCGAACTATCTCCTGCCAGACCTTTCATATCAATGATTTGTAAAGGAGTGATCCCCATCTCTTCTTTGATTGATTCCACTGTATAAGGTTTCAGATCGGAAACGCCTTTTTTCGTAATATCTACACGAACATTTTCTTTTGCTAATTGAGTTAGATCTCGGTCCCCAGATATGACAACGACATCAAATTTTTCTGGATCAGCCTGGACAGATAAAGTCCCAATGATATCATCGGCTTCATAGTTAGCCAATTCGTAATGTGCTATCCCGAACCCTTTCAACAAATCTCTTAAGTACGGCATTTGCTCCGTAAATTCGCGAGGTGTTTTAGACCTGCCAGCTTTGTATTCTGGGAAATATTCTGTCCGGAATGTTGTGTTTCCAGCATCAAATGCTACCAGAATATGAGTCGGTTTTTCTGTATTCAATACGCTTTGGATCATGTTATGGAAACCATAAAGTGCATTTGTATGCAGTCCATAATGATTTTTGAATTTCTCTAATTGACCATGCAACCCGAAAAATGCGCGGAAAGCCACACTGCTGCCGTCTATCAGTACTAATTTATTTTTTTTAGCCATTTTATATCTCCTCATAACTGTTATTTAGCTGCTTTTTACTGAGCCCATATAGTTTTTCTCTTTATTATTCTATCAAAAAAGACAATACATAGCGAGAATTGAACCATACACTCCTTCTACACGAGGACAAAAAACAAAGAGACCAGTTCCCTAGTCTCTCTTTCATTAATTCTTTTCCCAATTTAAATTTTTGTACTTTTTAAAATAATTGATTTGACGTAAAGTCATGAAAGCTTTACGCTTCCAACCTTTGTCATGTCTGTAAAATAAAGGGTTTTTGTATTTTCCTTCTTTGATCAATTTTCGAACTTCAGCCGCTACTTCCGGGTTCGAAACATGACGTTTCAAAACGCCTTTTGGGATCACAGCAAATAAATGGTCGCTTTGTACATATTGCAATTCTTTTTCTTGATGGTAGATCACATCATCGACGATCATTTTGGCAATGTTATGCCCGCTTTGAGTCAAATAGTAACTTGAACGCCCTTGGCGAATATTGACTTCAAATACTTTAAACGTATTGTCGCGCTCATCATATTTGATATCAAAATTAGCAAATCCAGTATAATTGATAGCTTGCATAAACTTGACCAACTTATCCATCATCTGTTTGTTTTCTCGTACGATCAAAGAGGTATAATTCCCTACACCTGATTTAGTCGGTTCTTGAAGGACCACTTGCGCAAATGAGATCAATTGTGGACTCGCTTTACGATCTGCATAATATACAGCATCCCACATGTAAGTATCATCTCCAGGAATGTAATCTTGGATGATCAACTCATCTGTATAACCACTATTTTTGATTTTATTTATTACACGATGCAACTCGTATTCATTATTTACTTTGAATACTTTTTGCATTCCTTCAAATGGATGTTTGTAGTACTCAATACCATTACTTGGCTTAACAATTAATGGGAAAGGCACTTTTTTATTAAAAGGGGTTTCGTCTTTACAAGAGTAAAAGAAAGTCAATGGAGCATCTAGACCATGCTCTGCACATAACTGGTAAAAATTCTTTTTCAAGAATAATTTAGGAACCCACTCTTTATCAATGTAGCTAAAAACGAAATCTTCAGATAAGGTCTCTTTATTATTAATGATAAAAGTGACATAAGTATCGTTTGTTCCAATCAATATCAGCTCTTCATAATATTGATGGTATTCTTTAGCCAAATTCTTCAAGTAGTCGATAAAAAAAGCTGTATCATTGATTTTATCTGTATAATAAAATTTTTCGATAATCGTACTGCCTGTTGTGTAAGGAATAGGTGCTTTCCCTACAACAATTGGTTTTATTCCATATTCTTCGTGAAAAGAAATCGACATGGTATAACAATTCAAGTCGGTACCTATAATAATAGGAAGGAATTTTTTTTTGCCAGTTTCTTTCATTCTGTCTTCTCCTCTTATTAGCATATTTAAACGGTGATTTGCGTAAGTTCTCCGTCAATGAAACTGTTGCTTATCTAAATTCAATTTATTCGTTAACCTTACTAATTATAAATTAGGCTAGTAAAACAGTCAAGATAAGCAACTTCTGACTACATAGGTAATGTTATCTTGATGATAGAAAAAAAGAGATAGATAATTCTATCCCTTTTTATTTGATTTTACTGATTGCTTAAAGAAGTTTGACTTAAAATGGTTTCATAAGCTGTTTCGAATTTTTGGACATCACCAGCCCCCATAAAAATAACGACTGCATCATGATGGACCAATAACGGAGACATATCGTCCTCTGTAAGAATCGGTGCTCCACTTTCGATTTTCGCAGCTAAGTCTTCGATCTTAACTTCGCCTTTTTCTTCTCTTGCAGAACCGAAAATATCACATAAATAAACGCTATCGGCTAAGCTTAAAGCTTCTCCAAATTCACTCATCAGTGCTACTGTACGTGTAAATGTATGAGGTTGGAAGACTGCAATGATTTCTTTATCGGGATACTTTTGACGAGCAGCATCAATTGTAGCACGAATTTCAGAAGGGTGATGAGCGTAATCATCAATAATCGTCATATCTTCCATCTTCTTCTCCGTAAAGCGGCGTTTCACACCTTTAAAGGTCATCAAATTCTCTTTTACCTGTTCCATATCAATGTTCTCGTAATGGCAAATCGCAATCACTGCTAAAGCATTCAAGACATTATGTTTTCCAAAAGTAGGAATCTCAAAATGACCAAAATATTCATTGTCATTATACACATCAAACTCAGAACCAGTTGTAGAACGAGTCAGATTTTTTGCTTGAAATTGATTATTGTCTTCGAATCCATAATAAACAACTGGAACACTTGCTTCTAGTTTTTGCAGCTGCTTATCATCCCCGCATGCAATAATGCTTTTTTTCACTTGATTAGCCATCGTTTGGAAAGCATCCACTACATCTTCTAAACTTGTGAAGTAATCCGGGTGATCATAGTCAATATTAGTAATGATTGCATAATCTGGTTTATAAGCTAAGAAATGGCGACGGTACTCACAAGCCTCAAGTACAAAGAAATCAGCATCAGGTACTCCATGACCTGTTCCATCTCCGATTAAGTAGCTGGTTTCTTCTATATTTCCCATAACATGGGACAATAGACCAGTTGTACTGGTTTTACCATGAGAACCCGTAATGGCAATACTTGTATAGTTGTTGATCAATTCAGCTAAAAATTTATGGTAACGCACAATCTCTAACCCAAGTTCTTCAGCAGCTACGATTTCTTCGTGAGTGTCTGGAAAAGCATTTCCTGCAATAATAATTTGTCCTTTTTGGATGTTTTGTTTGTCGAAAGGCATAATAGGAATGTGAGATTCTTCAAGATTCTTTTGAGTAAAGAAGTATTTTTCAATATCGGAACCTTGGACTTTAAAGCCTTTGTCATGCATTATCAAAGCTAAAGCACTCATTCCTGACCCCTTTATTCCTACAAAATGATACGTCATTTCTTCATTCATCTTTTCATATCCTCCATACTGTGAATCAACTAATAAAAACTGGTCAGATCCAACACTTTGATTTTGTTCATCTCATTTTTTTACATAGAAAATAAATCAACGTTTAAGAAAATTTACCTTGTATTGTTTCTCTATTCTTAAGATGATTTTTATAGGTTCATTTTTTATTAATAAGCCTTACTTATCTTTTGTATAGGCTCAGAACGGATACAGTATACCATGATTTAAATCAGACTGAAACTCAAAAATACCAAAAAACTTATTGTTGTAAAGTCTTAACAACATTAAACCGCCTTCATTGCAAATATGTATCGGAATTAAGACTATTCTATGAAAAATTAAGCCATTTAAAGCTTTTTCTCTGCTGACTAGTTGTTACAGGGGATTTTTTATTCCATAAGTCTAAACTAAGTTTACTTGATTTGTATCAGGTAAAATACTAGCGAAAACCATTACATTGGAGTAAAGTAGAGATGTTAACGAACATATTAAAAGGAGGATTTTACGCATGGCTCAAAAGAACACTTTTGTTTTTCACAATGATATAGAGATTCCACATATTGGTTTCGGAACTTGGCAGATCCCTAATGATGAGGTGTATGAACCAGTTACTGTTGCTTTAAAAACTGGATACCGCCACATTGATACAGCTGCTGCTTACCAAAATGAAGAGAACGTTGGAAAAGCGATCAAAGATTTTGGCTTAAAACGGGAAGAAGTATTCATTACTAGTAAATTGCGTGCAAGTATTAAAGGTTACGAGTCTACTTTGGAAGAATTCGAAAAAACAATTTCTAAATTAGGCGTAGATTACTTGGATCTATATCTGATTCATGCTCCTTGGCCTTGGGAAGAAAAAGGAAAAGACTGTACTGAAGGCAACGTACAATCTTGGAAAGCAATGGAAAAATTGTACAACGACGGCAAGATAAAAGCTATCGGGGTATCCAACTTCGAGATTTCAGATCTGCAACCGATTATTGATCAATGTGATATCGTGCCGATGGCTAATCAAATTCCTTTTTACATTGGTCGTTACCAAGCTCAAAAAGAATTAGTCGATTTCTGTCATGAGCACAATATTGTTGTAGAAGCTTACTCTCCTCTTGCTACAGGTGAATTATTAAATGGTAAAGAAATCACTGAATTGGCAGAAAAATATGACGTAACACCTGCTCAAATCTGTTTACGCTACTGTTTAGAAAAAAACACTTTGCCATTACCTAAATCAACACATGAAGAACGTATTGTTGAAAACATGCAGCTGGACTTTACGTTATCAAAAGAAGACGTAGCTCTGCTAGATGCTGTTAAAGACGTACGTCAATCATAGATAAAAACAAAATACATTACTTGCAGAAGTTGAAAGAACTCACTGGCTCTGTTCCAGTGAGTTCTTTTCTTATTTAAATGAGAAACATCACCTTTTTGAGTTCTTTCGTCAACTTGCGGTTGTCAGATCAAAAACAGAGTGCTAAAGTGTTAATGAAATGGTTTTCAAGCCATTTAGTGTGTATTTCGAAAGGAGTTTTTTGAAAGTGAATCAAGTGTGTACTATACCTGAAAAAGAATTGTCTCTATTAACAGACATCATTTCCGATCCGAATCGTATGTTGGTAGGAGAATTTATCCCGGAGGATTATTTATCTGACGAGTACGTTAAAGCAACAGGCAAAGTGTACGCTGTTGCTTTGCCTGTAAATAAAGAAGAAATCATTCAATTGGTCAAATTTGCACAATCAGTAGAATTACCGATCATCGTTCGCGGAGCTGGAACGGGATTATCCGGCGCTACCGCCCCGATGAAGGGTGAATTGGTCATTGACGTTCATTTGATGAATAACATCATCGGACTGGATGAAGAAACCTTGACTCTAACAGTTGAACCGGGAGTATTATTGGGCGAAATTCAAGAATTCATTGAAAAGAAAGGCTATTTTTATCCGCCTGACCCAGGATCTAAACACTCTTCTATTGGTGGAAATGTCGCTACCAATGCTGGTGGGATGAGAGCCGTTAAATATGGTGTTACACGAGATTACGTGAGAGAAATGGATGTTGTTTTAGCTAATGGCGAAGAAATGACATTGGGCTCTTTGAACATTAAAAGCAGTTCTGGATACGATTTGAAAGATTTGTTTATTGGTTCTGAAGGAACTCTTGGCATCACAACGCTGATTAAATTAAAAGTTATTCCTCTCCCAAAAGCAAGTCTTTCGGCTATAGCTGCTTTTTCTACATTGCAAGACGCAACTAACGCTGTATTGGATATTTTAAAACATGGCGTGGATCCAACTGCCTTGGAGTTCTTCGAAAAAGAGGGTATTGCCATCAGCGAAAGAGAAAACAACATGCTCTTTCCTGTTCAAAACGGACAAGCGTTTCTATTGATGACACTTGACGGCGACAGCAGTGAGTCTATTGCACGCCGTATGACTTTATTGGAAGAAACGGTCAAACAACACAACTTAGTTGAATTACTACCTTTAACTGACCCTGCCGATGAAAAAACAGCTTGGTTTTTACGCGATACATTATTGACAGCTGTTGTCAATTACACCGAGCAAGTAACGATGGATGAAGTAGTGCCTATTAATCAACTAGCTGCTTTATATCAATACACAAAAGAATTAGAAGCCGAAAGCGGATTAAGTATGATCAGTTTTGGACACGCAGGAGATGGCAACTTACATACGTGTGTAGCCCGAGGAAAAGTCACTGATCAAACAGAATGGGAAACGAAACGCGACGATGTTTTACACAAACTGTATGCTAAAATAAACGAGTTAGGCGGTCTGCCTTCAGCAGAACATGGTATTGGCGTGATCAAAAAACCTTACTTCAAAGAAATGACTGCTGATATCAACATTGAGATGATGCGCAAAATCAAGTCAGCATTTGATCCAGGCAACCGATTGAATCCTACCAAGTTATTTTAATCTAGATTACAAACAAAAAAAACGAAGGTGATTATAAATTTGGTCTCCTTCGTTTTTTTGTTTTATTTTTGCTGTTTCATTTTTTTATACAGTTGGTAGTTCTTATTGCCTCCAGAAAGATTGTAGACTTCTTTAAACCCTTTATTCAATAAAAGATTCTGAGCAGCATTTCCCGTAACACCTTTATTGCAATAAACGACTGTAGGAAGTTGAGGATCTAGTTCTTTTGAACGTTCTCTTAATTCAGCTAACGGGATATGGATTGCGCCTTCTACATGTAATGTCTCATAATCTTTTTTTCCGCGTGTATCAATAATCTGCATGGTCACATCGTGTTGTTTCTCCATCAATTCTTTAGGTGTGAGCAAGGGGTTGCGATGCAAAGCATTTTCTAGGGCCATTCCAGTGTACATTACAGGATCTTTTGTGGTAGCAAATGGTGGAGCGTAAGCCAAATCCAAATGGAATAAATCTTCTGCTTTAGCTCCAAAACAGATAGCCGTAGCTATTACATCGATTCGTTTGTCTACTCCATTCGCACCAATTGCTTGAGCACCTAACAGACGTCCAGTTTTTTTATCTGCAATAGCCTTTATTGTCAGTTCTTTTCCCCCCAAGTATTCTGCGTGGTCCGGTTTGATATTGACAAGCACTTCAGTCTCGTAACCTGCCTTGTTTGCTTCTTTTTCGGTCAATCCGGTTTGTCCCATTTGCATATCAAATAATCGGAATATTCCTGTTCCCAGCACTCCTCTATGTTCTAATTTCCCACCGGTTATCACATCACCGGCGATACGGCCCATTTTATTGGCTGTAGAACCCAGCGGACGATAAAGGGGTTTTCCAGTAATCACTGAAAAACTTTCTGCTGCATCACCTACTGCGTATATATCAGAAATATTGGTCTGCATTTTTTGATTCACGGCAATAGCCTTAGATTCTCCTAAAGCCACTCCGATTTCTTTGGCTAATTGAGTATTTGGTCTCACTCCAGCAGCTAAAATCACTAAGTCCGTGTCAATAGCTGCTCCATTTGCAGTGATGACTTTTTCTACCGCTCCCTCGCCTAAAACTTCTTTGACAGTATCGTTTAAGTAAAGAACAACTCCTTTATTGCGCAAATATTCTTCTGCTCTAAAAGTCATATCTGCGTCCATAGAGGGCATGATTTGGTCTTCTAATTGAACGATCGTCACATCAAGACCTTTACGAGTCAATTGTTCTGTCAGTTCCAGGCCAATAAAACCAGCACCTATAATCAGAGCTTTTTTTGGTTGTTGGCCGGACAAAAATTGTCCGATATTACGATTGTTCTCAATAGTACGTACTTGAAATACATTATCATAGCTCGCTTGATCAAATGGGGGCGGAGTGAACGGAGATGCTCCTGTAGCAAAAACCAACACATCATAATGATCTTGTTTTACTTCTCCCGTTTTTAAATTAGTGACCATAATGGTTTTTTCTTCTCGATTCACTTTTGTGACTTGGTGCTCTGTAAAAATGTCTACAGCGTATCTCTTTTTGAACCACTCTGCATTACGAGGAACCAAAGTATCGATTGATTCAACCTCTCCTCCGATTTGATACGGAATCCCGCAAACTGAATACGAAATATCTTTTCCTTGATCGTAGACAACGATTTCTGCTTCTTCTGTATTTCTTCTTGCTTTAGCCGCAACAGATGTACCTGCAGCTACCGATCCAACAATTACTATTTTCATTTTAGCACCTCGTTTTTCTATCCTTCTCATATCTTATATCCAAATATAAATTAGTCTCCATACGTTGTCAAAGGACTTCGATGCAAAAAGAAAACGAGAACTCCCATTTAAGTAGGGAATCCTCGTTTACTCATCTATAAAAACTTTTCTTCATAATCAGACCTTGTTAAAAATACATCTCTTGGTCTGGATCCTTTATTTTCTGAAATCAAATTTTTGCTTTCTAATGCATCGATCAAGTTTGAAGCCCGATTAAAACCGATTTTGAATTTTCTTTGCAGTGAAGAAGCCGATACTGTTCCTTCATCTATAATAAACGGCAATACTTCGTCCAATAACTCATCTTTTCCTTCCAGAGCCTCAGCTTTGGCTAAAAGGGATTCCGATTGGAAAAGATAATTCGGTTCTTGCTGCTCTTTTACAAAATCTACAATACCATCGATTTCTTCTTCAACATAGGTTCCTTGGATTCTGACAGGCTGACTCGCTCCATTGCCTTGGAACAACATATCTCCTCTTCCAAGCAGCTTTTCAGCTCCGCCTGTATCTAAAATAGTTCTTGAATCGACTTGGCTGGAGACCATGAAAGCTATTCGAGTCGGAATATTATTTTTTATCGTCCCAGTGACTACATCAACACTCGGACGTTGTGTCGCTACAATCAAATGTATTCCTGCTGCTCGAGCTTTTTGAGTAATCCGAGCAATCGATTCTTGAACTTCGTTACTGGCTACCATCATCAAGTCAGCCAATTCATCGATGATGATAACGATATAAGGCATTTTCAACGCATGGTCTCCTCTTGCTTCTGCCTTTTTATTGAAATGATCAATATTACGGACTCCGCCTGCAGCTAATTTTTGATACCGTTCTTCCATCTCATTCACAGCCCATTTCAGCGCCTCATTTGCTGCTTTGGGTTCCGAGATAACCGGAGACAATAAGTGAGGTAAATCATTGTACGGCGCTAATTCAACAGCTTTTGGATCGATCAGGATCAACTTCACTTCATTAGGTGTTGCCTTATACAACAAACTGACTAATAAAGAGTTGATGAATACACTTTTACCTGAACCGGTAGCTCCGGCGATCAAACCATGCGGCATTTTATCGATGGTAGATACAACAGCTTCTCCAGCCAGATTGACGCCCATTGCGATAGTCAATGGAGAGTCGCTATTTTCAAAGGCTTTACTTTCAATCACCTCAGAGATCATGACCGGGCGGGATTTCAAGTTGGGGATTTCTACCCCGACTGTACTCTTACCAGGTATTGGAGCTTCTATCCGAATGTCTTTGGCAGCTAAAGCTAATTTCAAATCATCTGAAAGGTTTGTGATTTTATTTACTTTCACACCTCTACCTAACTGCAATTCAAATTGCGTAATAGCAGGGCCTATCGTCCACCCGACAACTTGTGCTTCAATATTGAAAGCTTCTAAGGTTTCGTTCAGGCATTCAGCTTGTTCTAATACCCAATCATCTATAGCATTCGGTTCAAAAGTAATCGGCTCATTCAACAGATCCAACGAAGGAAATTTGTACTGCAGAGATTGATTCTCAGTAGTCAATCTGCCTTCAACGGGTTTCCACTCTTCCTTATCAAATTCTTTGTTCTCTTCACTATTTTCTTCCTGATTAGCGATATCGCTCAGTTGCTTATCTTCAGGCTCTGTATAAATCGCCCCTTGTTCATTGTCCAAAATGTGATCAGTTGAATATTGGGTTTCATCTTCTTCAGTTGTATCATCCGGAGTTACAATAGCTTCCTCTTGAAGAACACTGGCATCATTTACTGATTCTTCTAGTAAGACAGGTTCTTCGGTTTCAAGATCTTTCAATTCAACAACTTCAGCATCTACTACAATAGGAGCTTTTGAGGTACTAAGATCATCTTCAAAAACAACGTTAGTCGGTTCTTCAAGTAAGCTTTCCAATTCATCAGAGGAAGCTCCACCTTGATTCATCTGGGCTAAGAGTTCTGTGATTGTTGCAGGATAAGCAGAAGTCGTACTGCTGACGATTTCTTCTTGCTCTTCCTCTTCTATAGGTTCATTTCCCATTTCTTCAACGACCAGTGTTGAGTTCTCTAAAGGAGCTGGGCTCTCCACAAGAGAGGGCTCTTCTATGAGTGCCTCCAGCTCTTTTTTGTCTTCTTCTTCTTGGTTCTCTTTTTGAACCATTTCAGTAAGGGTAGCTGGGTAATCAGAAGTTTCTTCCTGATCTGAATATTCAGTTTCTTTTATTTCCGCTGGTTCTATACTCTGATCTGATTCAACGACAACCTCTTCCTCAACATCCCTTTCAGCTTTTACTGAAACGGGTTGATCTTCGACTGTCATCGGAGCATCTAAAATAGCTTCCAATTCTTTAGAGTTTTCTGACTGATTTGCTCTTGCCAGCAACTCTGTGATTGTTGCAGGCTGAGAGTTGGATTCTAAATTCGTTTCCTCGAAATAGCGGGCAATATTTTTCCCTTTATTCAATCGCTCATCTTGTTCCTCTTGGATCATTCCAGCTAGAGAACGAGATAACCCTCTTTTCTTGCTTTCTTTTAATGGACTATTTTCTGGGTCTTCTTCCGGAACAATCGGATCTTCTATTTGTTCAAAAAGATGATCGGCTGTCTCTTCAATACGTTCCACCAATTCATGTGGCACTTCTGCTTCAACCGCTGAAAAATCTTCTGTGCTCTCTTCGGTCAGGTCAGTTTCATCAACCTCTTCCAACAAAAGAAGATCTCTTTCTGGTTCCAGAGGTTTCAACTCTTCTTGTTCAGAGTTGCAGTCCGTCTGCTCAAATTGTTCTTTACCTAATTCAGACAGATAATCCTCAAGTAATAAAAAGTCTTCATTTTCTTTTGTTAAATTCTGATAAATGATGGCGTATTGTATCTCATCTTTTTTCTCTTCTCTTCTTTCTTGATAACCATAAAAAGGAGAAGGTACTTTTTTTACTTTGAATGGTGTCGAACTTCGATCTTCTTGATAAGGAGTTACTTTATGAGTCAATCCTTTTGAAGACAACGTTGATTCAGCAACCGGTTTAGTTTCATGGTGTTTAAAAAACGGAATATCATTTGTGTGGCTTTTCTCTTGTTGTTTTCTAACTTCACGAGGAGTCGTTTTCTGAACAGTTCTCTCTGGTTGAAGTTGTCTATGAAAGACTGGGCCTTGATATTTGGCCATAGTCGCTCTCCTCCTTCTGACTTGGTACTCAGCCATTTTATCATAATTCAAGCTTGGTTAGTAGGTTTGTTCTAAAGTTCTCCTATTCGATTTATTCAGCTATTCAGATTTTTTCCCATATAAAAAAGCTGTCAACTAACGTTACATTAGTTGACAGCTTCTGATGATTTTGGTCTTAGCCTTTGAATGCTTCTCCAGTAACAGCTGTTTCTGGTAAAACCAAGATACCTTTTTCATTTGGTGCATTTTCCAATTCCAATTCTCCCGCCGAACAAATCATTCCATAGCTTGGTTCTCCGCGCAATTCGCCATCCCAAATCACTAAGCCGTTTGGCATAACAGCACCGACCTTAGCGACAACTACTTTTTGACCTTCGGCAATGTTTGAAGCACCACAAACGATTTGTACCACTTCGCCATTGTCAATTTCAGTTTGAGTGATCGACAAATGATCTGAGTCAGGATGAGGCACACATTCTTTGACGTGCCCTACAACAAATTTAGGCGTATTATCGGCCTTTAATGTTTCTTCAAATCCTGCTGCAACTAACGCTTGGTTTAGCAATTCAATACTTTTTTCAGATAATACAACAGGACCGTTTGCTTCAATTGTCATGATGTCAGAAACATTAAAAAAATTGTATCCTACAGTTTCGTTAGATTCTGCATCAAATATACGAGCAATATTCTTTTTGCGTTCAAAACCTTGTGCTTCTTTTTCACTATTTTTCAGCATCAAGAGCAAAGTATCTCCCACGCCTTCTTTATTATAACTGCTTACAATCATTCTTATTCCTCATTTTCTATTTCATTTTTTACAATCAGCACATCACACGGAGCTGTACGTAAAATATACTCGCTGACACTTCCAATCATCCAACGTTCAATAGCATTCAATCCAGTCTGTCCGACGATGATCAAATCAACTTCAAAACGTTTAGGCAATTCTTCTGCTAATAAAGTTCTGGGATGTCCTTTTGCGATTTCAATAATTACTTTTGAGACTCCTTGTGTTTGCGCTTCTTGTTTGTATTTCTCTAGCTGCTCGGTCATTACTTCTGATTCTGATACAATGCCCTCTGTATATAAAGCGGGCATCCCCATGCTATAAGTTCGGGTATCAACGACATGTGCGATTACTAATTCACTATGATTTCGGACAGCTATTCTAACGGCTTTCTTAAAAGCTCTTTCTGCGGAATCACTTCCGTCTACTGCAACCATAACTCTTTTGTATCCTTGAATAACCTCTGTCATGATGATCCCTCCAATTTAGTTTTCAGTCTATAATGTTGAGATAAACGATTCTATTTCTTCTTTTGTCTTACGATCTTTATTGACAAAACGTCCAATTTCACTTCCATTTTCAAAAGCTACAAAACTCGGGATACCAAAAATAGAAAGATCCCCGCATAGATCAATAAACTTATCTCGATCTACTTCAACAAAAGTTATATCAGGATGATTTTCGACAATTTCAGGCATAACCGGTTTGATGAACGAACAATCTCCACACCAGTCAGCTGTGAAGAAAAAGATCGTCTTGCCTTTAGCTGTTAACGGTTCGAATTCTTCAATAGTCATTAATTTTTGCATAAAATCCGCTCTTTTCGTTTAATTATTTTTCATGATCGTTTCTAAAGTGCTGCGGTCTAGGGTGCGCACGATATGGGTAAGCATTTCCTTAGCAGCTGCATAATCATCGATATGGAAGACTGTTTGGTGAGTATGGATATAACGAGCACAAACTCCGATGACCGCACTAGGAACCCCATTATTCATTACCTGAGCCGCTCCGGCATCTGTACCGCCTTTAGAGACAAAATATTGGTAAGGGATGTTGTTTGTTTCAGCTGTATCTAATAAGAACTCACGCATCCCTTTAAGAGTGATCATTCCTGGATCTTGCAGACGCAGTAAGAACCCTTCTCCTAAATGTCCGAATTTAGATTTGTCACCAGTTAAGTCATCCGCTGCTGAACAATCCACTGCAAAAAACAAGTCAGGTTTCAGCATATTGACCGCGCCTTTAGCACCGCGCAAGCCGACTTCTTCTTGAACATTTGCTCCTGCGATCAAGGTATTCGGTAAAGCTTCACCAGCTAGTTCCTTTAATAATTCTACTACAACTGTTGTACCATAACGGTTGTCCCACGCTTTAGAAAGAATTTTTTTGCCGTTTGCCATTTTTACAGTTTCTACTGAAGGGACGATTGCATCTCCTGGACGTACACCGTAAGATTCTGCTTCTTCTTTCGAGTCAAAACCAGCATCGAATAAAATATCCGCTATATCTGGTGCCCCGCCTTTACCATCTGTTCCTCTTAATAAATGAGGCGGTACAGAAGACGACACACATGGATAGTCTCCTTTAGCTGTTTGGAGTGTGAATCGTTGTGCTGAAACCACGTAAGGGTTCCAACCACCTAAAGGGACAACTCTGAATAGACCTTCTTTGGTGATTTGAGAAATCATAAAACCAACTTCATCCATATGAGCAGCTACCATGATTCTTGGAGCATCTTCAGTTTTGCTTTTTCGAATCCCGAAAACCCCTCCTAAACCGTCTTGCTTGATCTCATCTACATAAGGTTCGATTTGTTTACGAAGTTCTTTACGAACACGGTGTTCAAAACCGCTTGTTCCTTGTAGTTCGGTCATTTTTTTGATTAAATCAAATGTTTGTTGTTCCATAAATTGCAGTCACATCATCTACGAATAGAATTGTGCCGCTCCCCCCTTTCAAGTCTATGATTCATCTTTCTCATCAATTATAACTGATATCCTCTTCAATTTTAAGGTAGAACTATCTAATTTCTTTTTTTCTATGAAATAAGCTATACTATATCTATAGATAAATTGAAACTGGAGGTAACTTTATGACACACAAAAAAGGTTTTTCCACGACACTAAGTGTCTGTGGTGGTGTCTTGTTCGGCGCCGGAATAGTTAGCGGGTATTTGCTAAATGGTTATGTGAAAAAAAACAAACCGTTGAACGGAGATAAAATCCTGAAACGAATCAAAAAAGCATTTTTAGAAGAAGGCCCTATTGAAGGTTCTTGGATCGAATTGACAAAAGTTCCAATGCAAAAATTTGCTTTAAAAACAAAAGTTTATTACGGAGGCATTTCTCGTATCGAAGAAAACCAGCTTGTTCAATACGAATTTCTAGCAGATGCGTATACTGGAACTGTACTGGATATTTATAGACTTTGATTTTTCAATTATCGACTCTTAAAAAATCCCCGCTTTGGAGATACTCTCCGAAGCGGGGATTTCCATGTATAAAAGTTTAATTTCCTGCAATAGTTTTATCTTTAAATTGAGCTTCCACTCGGTAGATACGGTTCCCTTTATTGGAGAACTTTTCTTCATACTCTGTCATCACATTTCCTTCGAAATCACTCTCATGTAGATGCAGCCATACTTGCTTCAAAATCATCCCATATTGAGAAAAACTAGCTAATGAATATTCAAATAGTCCTTGGTTATCTGTTTTGAAATGGATTTCTCCTTTTGGAACTAAAATCTCTTCGTAGACTGAAAGGAATGATTGATACGTCAATCGTCTTTTCTCATGTTTTTTCTTTGGCCAAGGATCTGAAAAATTCAGATAAACTTGACTGATCTCACCTTCAGCAAAATATTGTGTTAATTCTCCGCCGTTTACTTGCAGTAATTGAAGATTCGTCAATTCATTTTCAATCAGCTTGTCTAGAGCTGTGACAATAACACTCATTTGAATTTCGATTCCGATGTAATTGATCTCTGGATGCAATTTAGCCATTTCGTAAATAAAGCGACCTTTTCCAGTTCCAACTTCAATATGAATCGGGTTCTCGTTTTTAAAACGAGATTGCCACTTGCCTTTCCAATCCTCTGGAGTTTCTGGGATGTATTGAGGATAACTGGCAATTTTAGTTGGCGCCTCTGGTTTATTTCTTAAACGCATAGTATTTCTCCTGTCTCTTTTAGATTAATGGTTTTCAAGGAAAAAGGAGCTGGACATAACGTCTTGGCTCCTTAGTTCATATTGTCTATAAATGAATGGTAATAACTGTAAATAAGTTCTTGAAAACAATTTATTTTTTATGTTGCATCAATTCCTGCAACCGGATAATGTCTTGATTCATTTTATGGAATCGAGTTTTTTTATGGTGTTGCTTGATTTGAGTTAAGTAATTCATAGCCGCATACCAAGTCATTTTTTCTGTTAATTCTTCTGTTAACGTCATTCCATAATGAGATAGCCATTCTTCCCATGATGATCTGTCTATGTACTGACATAATAAAACACCTAAGTCCATAGCGGGATCACACAACATGGCAGAATCCCAATCTACTAAATATAACCGATTTTCATCAGATAATAACCAATTTTTGCGATACACATCTCCATGACAGACTCGTAACAATGAAGAATCTGTAAAAGGAATCGTGTGCATCAAGTGGTTAAATACTTCAGCTAATAATGAATGATTTTTTAAGTCTGATGGAAGATTTCTTTGATAATCTTGCATCAGGTCAGTAGGTCTGATTTCTTGACCTCCGACTCGAGTCAACATTCTTCTTAAGTTTTCAGAATTGTGAATACGGCTTAGCAATTGAGCCACAGCTAACGAAGACATTTCTTCTTTCTCCAAAGTACGACCATTCAGCCATTCTTGTGCTGTTAACACGTCACCATTTCCAATACGTTTCGTCCAAATCAATCTTGGTGTGATGCCTTCAACAGAAAGCGCAGCTAAAAAAGGTGATGAATTACGCTTCAAAAAAAGCTTCTCCTCAGCCTTGGTTCCCATATAAGCTTGTCCAGTGTCACCACCGATTGGATGCAACTTCCATCCAGAATTATATTCTAAGTCCATACCAAAATCATTCCTTGCTATAATTTAAAAAGCAACTATCTACTCTTTGGACAAAAAAAGACAGATATCAGCTCAGACATCCATCCTACTCTTCGTTATCTATTTTAGATACAAAACTACATTCAGTCAAGCAACAAATTGAAAATTACATAACTTCTCCTCATGCAACGGTTTCCACTAGACGATTTTTCGTTTTATTTGCTGATTTACTGTACAGTTGAGGATTATTTATGAAAAAAAATCCCTCACAAGAAGTTTTTTGCCTTGTGAGCCTTCTCATGAGGGTCCTATTCTCAGCGGATTACGTTAAGGAGTTTTCCATAATACTTCCACATTGTGCTTCAATTTCTTTTATATAATACTGTTGCAACGTTTCTACGATAGGTCCTCTTTTACCAATTCCTACTGCTGTACCATCGATTTCAATGATCGGCATAGCTTCAATAGTCGTACTTGAAGAAAAAGCTTCATCTGCTCTTCTTAATTGTTCTAGAGTAAACTCTTTTTCAACCACTGGAATACCTGCTGCCGCAGCGGCTCTCAATAGTACGATCTTTGTAATTCCCGGAAGAATCAAGTTTCCATCTGGATGTGTATAGATTGTTCCGTCTTTAACCATCCACATATTAGAGGAAGAACATTCTGTCACTATTCCGTCTCGATGTAAAATCGCTTCATCGAAACCTTTCTTATGAGCAGTGTGTTTAGCCATAATATTCCCTAATAAACTGATGGATTTGATATCACAGTGCAACCAGCGAGTATCCGGAACGATTCCTGCAGTTATACCTTTAGTCATCTTTTCTTCATTTCTAGGTACAACCGTTGTCGATGCGGTAAACACTGGCGGAACGATAGTCGGCTCAGGAAAAACATGATCTCTAGGAGAAGCAATCCCTCTAGTGATCTGGAAATAAACATTTCCTGTCTCTACTTTATTTGCTTTAAGTAATTGTGCCAAACGTTCTTTCAATTCTGCTTTAGTAAAAGGGGCTTCTAAGTCGATTTTACTCATTCCGGAAAAGAAACGGTCTATGTGCTCATCTAATGTAAAAAATTTACCGTTGTACGCTCGAACCACATCATAAATCCCATCCGCAAATTGGTACCCTCTATCTTCTAAATCGATTTTCACTTCAGTTCTATCGACAATTTGATCATTCCAAATGACTTTCACTTGATTTCCTTCTCCCTGAAAATTTATTTCCTTTTTATCCTATCAAACTTTATTTACGAATGCATTACTTTTTTGAAGGATCACACTAGATTTCTTTACTTATTCGATAATTTTTTTATTCGAGTCGGGAAATAAACTTGACTAAACAAAATACTGAATAAACTATTCAGTCCGAATACACTTAAGCTAGTGAAAAACGGGAGTGTCATACTAGTTGCAATAAAAAACAAACCGCTTTGAACAAATAACAATGTAAGAAGAATTTTTTGCATGGCTTTCAGTTTCTGTTTATTTTCAATAGGATATAACACCGACAACAAATGGTCATCATAATGGTAATAGAGTGGAATCAATTGAAACCCCGTCAAATAAAGGAATAACAAACTCATGATACTTGCTAATACAGGGTACGTTACTAAAGCAACTACTCCTAAACCGATGATACTTAACCGAATGACCAAACCGCTGTATTCTGTACCTCTAAGCAGAGCTTTAGAGAAAAGGTATAAGTATGTGTTCTCCTGCTTCAAAGTCATTCTGTTCATAATAATGTCCAGATAAGCTCTGCGCTTGATCGTCCCTCTCAATGCAGGGATATCTGTAAATAAATTGATGAATTGATAAATATTTTTTAAACGAGTGGATTCTTTTTGGACCAAAAACTCCCATTGGTATCTGGAAACATGAATTGATCGACTGATTCTTTTATGCCAGAGTATACTGCTGACAACAGCACTGGCTAAACCAGCGAACGGGTGGACAAATAAGGCTAATAAGCTGCTGACAGCTGAAAAAGCCGCTACGATCCACGTCGTCACAGTCCTATTTCTTTTTTCGACTTGTTTGATTTTCACTATTTGTGCATCTAATTCGATTTCTTTTATAAGAGAGAGAAAAGCGAAAAATACGATCCAATCTGAAAAAGCAAAAGAACTAGTTGCTACCAATAAGGGCATGACTGCTGCTGAAATAAAGCCGATAACGATCAACGGAAGAATCAAACTATAGCTTTTAGCCTTTTTAAAGTATCCATCCATTTCAGTCTCTTTTTGGAGCAAAAACACACTATCTGGCGGTTGGATAAGGGTAGCTAGTTTTCCGATAAAGACTACGCTCGAAAACACGATCCATGCCAATACTTTTCCATAAGTAAAATCAGTCGAAATACTTTTCAGTGTTTCGGAATAAGCATACCCAAGAGCTCCTAATAAAAACAGACAAACGATCACAAAATGATCATTCAATACATACTTTAAATACTTCATCATCTTTTTTTGATGATCTGCTACTCGTTGTTTCCATATATCGATGACACTCATATCAAATGACCTTCTTCTTTAGTCAATTCAATATAGATTTCATCTAAGTTCGCTTCCGGCATTCCAAATGTCTGCCGCAAATCTTCTAAAGATCCTGATGCTCGCACTTTCCCTTCATGAAGAATGATGAAACCGTCACAATAGCGTTCAGCAGTAGCTAAGATATGAGTAGACATCAAAATAGATGCTCCCTCCTTTTTCTTATCTTGCATCAATTCCAATAAAGCGTGGATCGCTAGCGGATCAAGACCTAAAAAAGGCTCATCAATAATGTACAAGCTTGGCTCTACTAAAAAAGCACACACAATCATCACTTTTTGTTTCATTCCTTTAGAAAAGTTTGCTGGAAACCAGTCCAATTTCTTTTCTAAACGAAATATTTTTAATAAGTATTCTGCCCGATTCAATGCTTCTTCCATTGGAAGATCATAAGCCATAGCCGTCACTTCGATATGTTCTTTCAAAGTCAATTCTTCATATAAGGCAGGTGTTTCTGGAACATATCCAAACTTTTTCCGATAATCAGAAGCACTCTCTTTAATCGTCAGCTGATCGATCTTGATATCTCCTTTGAAAGGATCCATCAACCCGATAATGTGTTTTAAAGTTGTACTTTTACCAGCGCCGTTCAATCCGATCAATCCGATCAATTGACCATTTCCGATTTCAAATGATACATCTTTTAAAACCGGAAACTGGTTATATCCTCCAGTTACATTTGTTACTTCTAAACTCATGCAGGTGCCTCCTATACTTTATTATTTTGTTTATTGTACCATAAGACACCCCTCTTATTTCACATTAAATCGCTTTTATGATACATTTGACTTATACTAAATTGACATTTCATATGTTATGAATACTGATGTTGGAAAGAAGGATTTAGATGGAAGATTGTATTTTTTGCAAAATCATCAAGAATGAAATACCTAGCAGAAAAGTATACGAAGATGATGAAGTGGTTGCTTTCTTAGACCTCACTCAAGTGACTAAAGGACATACTTTAGTCGTACCAAAAAAACACGTAGCAGATATTTATGGATATGACGATGAATTAGCTGCAAGAATTTTTTCTCGTATCCCTAAAATCGCTAAAGGTCTTAGAGATTCTGATCCAGCGATCAAAGGTCTGAATATCGTGAATAATAATGGCGAGTTAGCGTATCAATCTGTGTTTCACAGTCATGTCCATTTAATACCTCGATACAGCGAAAAAGATACTTTTCATATTGATTTTGGAGACAATTCGCAAAAATATTCTCCAGAGGAACTAGATAGTATTGCAAATTCAATTCAAAGCAGAATGGAGGAACAAAAATGAAATTAGGTTTAAAAAGCGGTATATTGTTCGGAGCAATCATAGGTGGAGTTTATGGACTAATGAAAACACCTCGTAAAGGTACAGAAAACCGAGAAGCAGTAAAAAATTACTTAGATGACACTACTGTTCTCGTACAAGATGTCACGGATAAAGTAAAAGATCTAAAAGGTGCCATCTCACAATTAACGAATGAGGGGAAATCTCTGGCAACAGAATTTACCAAAGATATGAACGAGACAGTACAGGAATTTTCTAACGAGGCGGAACCAAGAATACGCAGAATCCAAGAACAAGCCAACAAATTGAATGAAGATGTTCAAGAGGTCTCTGAACAATTTTCTTCTTCAACAGATCAACAAAACTCTGCAAGTTAAAAAATGAATTGAAAGGATGAGATCGATTTTATGATCTCATCCTTTTTTTTGCATAAAAAGTGACTGGTCCTTCTATGCCATCAATACAAGAATCTTTTATCGTTAATACTTCTTCAAATAAGATGAGTAATCATTGTATCTTGAATTGTTACAAGTTATCCTTTAGAAAAAAGGCTTTTCAGTGAAAGAGTGTGAGTTTTTTATGATTTTTCATTGATTTTAAAAGAAAACTTGCGGGTTGAGATTTTTTTATCAAATCTATTGTGTTATATTAGTAAGCGAGGTTGTTAGTTTGATTAACGACGAAAATAATGAAACGGATGTGTTTAAATGAAAAAAATGTTATTAACAGCAACAGCTATTTTAACAGGTATTGCATTAGCTGGTTGTGCTGATGATACAGTAGCTTCCTCTACAGCAGGAAAAATTTCAAAAGATGAGCTATATGAGGAAATGAAAGAAACCCAAGGAGCAGCTACGCTTCAACAAATGATCATAAATGACGTATTAACAGAGTCTTACGGAGAAACAGTTGATGATAAAGCTGTAGATGCTGCTTTTGAAGAAGAAGCTGAAGCTTACGGCGGCGCTGAATCGTTTGAATATGTATTGAGTTCTTCTGGTTACACAGCAGATTCTTACAAAGACTTGATTCGCTATAGCTTATTAGTTGAAGAGGCTGTTAAAGACAATACTAAAATTGAAGACGAAGAATTAGAAGCGGCATACGAATCTTACGTTCCACCAGTTACTGCTTCCCATATTTTAGTTGCTGAAGAAGATGCAGCTAAATCGTTGATCGAAGAATTAAATGATGGCGCTGATTTTGCTACTTTAGCTAAAGAAAATTCAATTGATCCAGGTTCAGCTGAAAACGGCGGTCAAATGACTTTTACTACTGGACAAATGGTTGCTGAATTCGAAGAAGCAGCTTTCGCTTTAGAAGAAGGCGAAATCACTCAAGAACCTGTCCAAACAGAAAATGGTTTCCATGTAATTAAAATGGATAAAAAACCTGAAAAAGGAACATTAGAAGAAGAAACTGATGTACTAAAAGAAAACATCATCAATGAGAAATTAGCTGATGATGAATATGTATTCTCTATTCTTTCTACTATTCTTCAAGATGCAAATATTCAAATTACTGATGAAGACTTGAAAGGAACAATGGATACTTTCTTATTGCCTGAAGAAGCTCAAGGCGAATCTGGTGAATCTGGTGAGTCAACAGATTCAACTGAAGCACCTGCAGAAGAATCCAGCGAACCTGCTGAGTCTAGCGAAGAGTAAAATAGTTCATTATAATAAAACAAAAGGTGAGGCCCTTAACTGAGGTCTCACCTTTTTTCGTTTATTCGCTTATTGTTGGTTCTGTTTGAGAAGGGTTATAAAATGAACGGTTGTCTAAACCAAAGATACGCTCTGTAAAGCTTCCCGGTTCGGTGCGGCTCAATGCATTATCCAGCATGTTGATTGTAGCATCTAAATGATCCAAATGGTAAAGGATCTCAGCTTCTCTCAATTTTGGCTGGACTGGTGACCCGAATTCCAATTTTCCATGATGCGCTAAAACCATATGTTTCAGTAACAACACGTCTTCTATACGTTCGTCAATTTTCAACGTTGCACAAGCCTTAGAGATTTCTTCATCAACCAGCACAATGTGTCCGATCAAGTTTCCTTCAAGGGTATATTCTGTAGAAACAGGTCCTGTCAACTCCAACACTTTTCCTAAATCGTGGATAATGACTCCGGCATATAATAGAGATTTATTGATATTCTCGTATTGATTGGCTACTGTTTTTGCCAATCTCAGCATAGACAATGTATGAAAAGCCAGTCCGCCATGGAATGCATGATGGAATCTTTTAGCCGCTGGAGCTTCGAAATACTCTTTTTGGTACTTCGTCAGCAAGTGGCGAACGATCCGATTCCAGTGCGCATTAGTAATCTCGAATAATGTTTGGTTCAATTCCTCTATCATATCTTCTTTCTTGATAGGAGCTTTTTCAATAAACTGCTCTGCTTTATCGGGCTCTCCGACTGAAGCTAAACGCAACTTGAAAATTCTTATCTGTGGATTCCCTTGATAGAGTTCTCTTTTCCCTGACACTTTAACAATAGCACCAGCAACATATTTCTCAATGTCTTCCGCAGAAGCATCCCAAAACTTACCATCCATTTGACCACTTTTGTCCTGGAACGTGAACGCTATAAATCTTTTCCCATTTTTAGCTACTCGTACTTCAGCTGATTTGATCAATAAAAATATCTCGAATGTATCATCAACGTTGTATTCATATAAATTCTTTTCTGACATCATGTCCCTCCTCTAAATACTATTACACTCTTATCTCATTCGCTTTGTTTAAGTTCAATGTCAAATAATGCTTTCAACACTTTCATTATAGCATTTCTATCGTTTCTTGTGGATAACTTTGATCTATGGACTCATCGAAGGTAAAATAAAGGACTTGAGTTGTTTGACTCATTTGATCCATCAATTCAAACATTTCATTTTTTCTTTGAGAATCAAAATTGACAAAACCATCATCAATCAGTAAAGGAAGCTTCACTAAATCACTCGTATTTTTCACAAAAGCAAAACGCAAGGCTACGTATAGTTGCTCCGCAGTTCCTTTGGACAACTCTGCTGCATCGAATAATGCTCCATCTTGGCGCTGTACAAGAAGTTGTTCTTCTTCTACATAAACTTTTTGGTAATTTCCTCTTGTTAATAAGGTAAAAAATGTTGAAGTATCTATTATAGTTTGAGGGAAACGATCTTTTTTAGCCAAATTCAATGTCCTCTCGATCATTGTAGACGCTATTTTATAACTTGCCCACTCATCTACGATAACTTGCAACTCATTTTCTAAATTGCTCATCTCTTGTAAAAGAACTGAATACTCTCCGCCTTCTTCAAGGCGCTGCATAGACAATTCGCAGTTGATTTTTTCATTCAGCATCTCTTCCTCTGTCTGCTTCATTTTCCCTATATCAGCAGACTTTTCCTGAATACTTTCTTTTAATTCTGTTTGATCTTTAAATTGATTATATAAATTCAAATCGTCGATCAATTGCGTTTCCAGCACACTCAACCGTTCTTTTTTATCTGTCAGATTTTGGAACAAAATATATTTTTTTCGGAATTCATCTTCATCTTTAACATGAATTGAACGAAACAGTTCCATTCGTTGTGTTTCCAATTCCTTTTGTTGCTTGTCCCAGTGCTGTAGTCGATTATGGACTTCTTTTTCAGATTGAAGCAACTGATTGCGCTGGATTCTTTCATTAGCTACTTCTTCTTTATAATTCACCAACCCATTTATAATGCTGGGCAAGGAATTCCAGTCGAGGAAAACGACGGACTCCAAAATACTCGCTTTTTCACTCCAATAACCAATAGAATGTTCCAGTTCCGCTATTCTTTTTTCTTTTGTCCGAACGTCCTCATTCAATCCACGAACAAACTGGAACGGGTCTGAATCCGTTTCTTCGTCTGGGATAGAAAATGATGCTGGAAAACCGTATTGGTATCTCAATCCATTTTCTTCTTTTTGCAAATCGTTCCATTCACTGTCTAATCGAACAACCAGTTCTCTGATTTGATTGAGGTCAAAAGTTACTTGGTCGTTTTCAACTAATTTTTCCCGCCACTGTTTTTTAAGTTCTTTTTGCTGAATAAAAGCTTCATAAGAAATATCCGAAAACACTTCTTCTGATGCAGGCTGATTGTCAGACAGTTCAACAGACGCATCTGACTTCCCTTTCAAACCCCATATAGCAGATAATATCCCGATACCAATCAAACCATATCCCAAGACATCATTGATCACGAGACCACTTACTACAGCTATGGCTCCTAGAATCAAGAAGAGGAGACTTTTCCTTTTACTTCCAAGTGTCTGTTTGGTTGTCGTTCTGCTAGTAGTATATGCTGTTTCTTTACTATTTCTTTTTTTATACTCTTTTTCGGCATCTTGGAATTTTTCTTGGCTCCATAATTGCTGCTCAATAATATCCAATTGCTGGAACAAGCTTTGATTTTGGTAATTCAAATATTGTTCTTTCTCTTTGGTCTCTTCTAATTCCTGTTCAACATTTTTCGTCAACTGTTTCAATTCATAGAATCGTTGTTTGACATCATTAGGCAATGGTTCCGGAATCAAACTATCCGGAGACAAGCCTAAATCAAATTTCTTTTGAATAAGTTGTTGTTCCAGTTGGTGAACTTCTACTTGCAGCTGTTCTTGCTCAGCAGCTTGTTGTTGGATGTCATTTAATTCCGACAACAACTCTTCGACAGTTCTTTCATTGTTAAAGTAAAACTCCAACTTCCTGGACGGTTCTTGTTTCTTTTGGATCGTCAACAATTCCTCATGGATCTCGGTGATTTTCCTCTTGATTTCTCCAATGCGCTCTTGAAGGTTGTTGAGCTGATACAGCCCCTCTTCAGGAAGCTCTCTCAATTTTTCCTTAGTCATTTGTTGTTGGATCGACTGCATTTCTGCATACTGACTCCAGTTTGCATTTAACCTTTGATAGTCTTGGATTTTTTCTTCCAGCTCATTCCGTTTGTCTTTACTGTGTTGGATTTTTTCTTCTAACTCGGTCTTGAACTGGTAAAATTCCATATATTGCTGATTTTTTTCTTTGGCTGCTTGCACTTGTTTTCTTTTAGCTTCTACTTGCCTTATCTTTTGATTGATTTCTGGTTTGCGTCCGGTTGGTTTATACAACTCATTCGCTTTCTTTTCAAATTTATCGGCTACGCGCAGCAACTGTTCATTACCCAGTGTACCAATACTTAAGAAATAGCGATTTAATTTTTTTTGATTCATCTTTTGCATGTCCTGCAATCCGTCAAGATCAAAAGAAAACAACGTTTGATAAGTTTTTTTATCTATTCCATATAAAATAGTTTCTAACAATTCATCCGAGCCTGCTACCCCGCTGCTCAACGTAACGGTCACATCTCCATTGGCTTTCCCTTTTACTCGTTCTATCACTGCATCTCCATATGGTGTATCTGTTACGGTCAGACGTCCCCCGTAGCGTGTGCTCTCCTTTGGCTCATAGCGTAATTCAGAGCTTTGTTTCGTCGGAAATCCAAACAAAACACTATGGATAAAAGACATCAATGTCGTTTTTCCAGCTTCATTTTTTCCATAGTAGATTTTCAAAGAACCGATATCTGTAAAATGTTTGTCCACCCATTTTCCGTAACCGTAGATTTCTATGTCTTTAATCTTCATTTATATCACTTCCTTCAGGATCCCCCAATTGCTGACGAATCTCTTGTTCAGCCATTTGCACGATCTTCTTTCGGTACATTTCATTTCTTGGTTGTAAGACATCATCAACTCTTTGAGTCTGAAAGAAACTTTGCGTTACTTCATCAAACAATTCGTTTTCTTGCAGCTCTTTGATCGTTTGATTCCATTCTTCTGGGAACAATTGAATCAAAGAAGGAAGATTCGCTTCTTTTTTCACTTGAACAGATAGCTGATTTACAAAAACAAAAGGAATCTTATGAGATATCTCTTGCAGCCCTTCTAGCAAATCCCCTTGATGAAGCTTACGTATAACACCATCCATCAATCCTTCTGTATGAGTTAGTTCTATAGTCAACAGTGTACTGTGCGTAGTTTCTTGGTACTGAGAAACCACTTCATTAAGTACGTGATAGACTTCTTGCAGTGTCTGTTTATTTTTTAAAGAAACTTCAATAGTTTCCCATTCAATAGGTGCTAAAGAATGAAACTGTATATCCTCAGTGTGTTTTTCCAGTGTAACCATATAACAACCTTTAGAACCACTTTCTGTTCTGTTTCTTCCTTGAGTGTTTCCTGAATAAACGATTAAAGGGCGCTCAGACAAGACCTGTCTTTTATGAATGTGCCCCAATGCCCAATAGTCATATTGTTTACTCTTTAATTCAATCAAATTAAACGGCGCATAGCGGTCATGTTCAGATGAATTTCCTTCTTGATAACCATGCAACAGGCCGATATGGTAATCTACATCGGAGCGTCGTGCTGGATAATCAGCGATTCTTTTTTCTGTTATCCATCGTTTGTTGTAACTGAATCCAGTCAATGCAATCCGTTCTTGCTGTGTCGTTTCGTGATACAGTGTTTCTACTGTGTCTTTAAAAATCATCACATTACTCGGCATGTCCAAGTGCAATCCCTGCTGCTCCATATAATCATGATTTCCGTGTATCAAATATACAGATATGTTAGCTTCTTTTAAACGTGTCATTTCTTTTTTTAAATAAGCTTGAGCTTTCACACTACGATCTTCACCATCATAGATATCTCCAGCTAAACAAATAAAATCCACTTGTTCTTTGATAGCCAGATCCACTAACCGCGTCAACGCTTGAAAAGTAGATTGATAGACAGCTTCCCATACGAAAGCAGGCAAGCTTTTAATTCCTTTAAAAGGACTGTCTAAATGCAAATCGGCTGCATGAATAAATCGCACCATTTACTTTACCTCTTTCTTTTTTTATATACATCTATTATACAGAAAAGAGGCGTACGTATGTTCTTTTTTACAAAAATAATGCAAAAAAAGCTGCCTCATAAGAGACAGCTTTTTACTGATTTAATAATTTGAAGTCCAAATCGGTCTTATTCAGCTTGACCTTGGTATAGATCTTGGATTGGTTGCATAATAATGCGGTTAAGATCGTCTATCATAGAGCTGATTTGTTGTTCAGCTTGCATCAAGTTTTGAACTTTTTCGTTTTCGCCAGCTTTTTCTGAAATCGTTTGAGCTTCTTGAATATCTTCTTCAGTGATCTCTAAGCCGCTTTGTTGTTTTTGTTGCAATTTCATTTGGATGCCTTGTACTTCTTGAAAAACATTACTTGCTTCAGTATCTGTTTTAATAGCTGATAATGCATTTTGCAATTGCACATAGTTTTCAGATTCTCTTAATTCTCTCTCTAATTGGTTGGCTGTATCATAAACATTTGTACTCATAATAGTCAATCACTCTCCTGATAAATTATTGTGAACCGTTACATCTCACTAACTATAACATTTCACGAGTCATTGCACTAGAAATAGAGGTTATTTCACATAAAAAGTTAATACTTCATAAAAAATTTAATTACCGAAAACACCGTTCAACCAACCTGATGTTTTTTCTTTTAGAGTTGAAACGCCATCATTGATTTTTTCTTTCAAGTTATCAACTGATTCTTTGATGTCTTTTTTCCAATCCTCCTGCGGATTTTCTTCTGCTACAAGTGTTTCAGCACTTTTCGTTTCAAACGCTGTTAAAGGCGTATGAGGCAGCAGTTGTTCCATTTGTGCTTTGAACAACGGACCTACGCCTAAAGCGGCACTGCTGGTCGTCATGTGGTGTTCTTCATCAGTATGATCGAAGCCCATCCATGTCGTCAATACGATGTCAGGAGTATAGCCTACTGTCCACTGATCTTTAGTTCCATTGTATTCATTCTCAAACGTCAACTGAGTACTTCCCGTTTTACCAGCTATCGTATAGCCAGCTGGTTTATTGCGTTCCCCAGTACCATTTGTAAATACCCCGATCAATAAACTGGTCATTTTTTCAGCAACTTCTGGAGAGGTTGCTCTATTTTGTTTCGGTTTCTCGTTGTCCACCACTACAGCTCCTGTTGAATCAACGATTTTTGTGATGAAGTATCCTTTACTGCGGATTCCTCCATTAGCTAACCCGGTATAGGCACTGGCAATGTCTAATGGGGAAACACCTTTATCCATTCCGCCCAACGCAATAGCGGATAAGTTTTTGTCTTCTTTATTGGTCACTTTGATCCCAAATTTAGACAAGCTCTTGATTCCTGCGTTCAAACCAATCTCATTCAACAACCATACTGCTGGAACATTTAAACTATCGGCTACAGCTTTATAAAGAGGAACTTCTCCTAAATACTGATTGGTTGCATTCGAGACCGAATAATTGTCTTCTCCAAATTTCAGCCCTTCTTCATCTGGAAGAATTGAATCCAAGTCATAATTTTTCTCTAACGCCGGTGTGTAAATAGACAAGGGTTTCAATACCGATCCAGGCTGCAATGTAGATTGAGTAGCACGATTATACCCTCTAAACGAATGCTCTCCTCTTCCGCCTATAACCGCCAAGACTCCTCCTGTTTTAGAATCCAGCATAATCGAAGCACTCTGCAATAACGTTCCGTCATTTGCATCTTCGAAATACGCATCATTTTTATAAATTTGATCCATTTCTTGCTGATACGTTTGATCTAATGACGTATAAATTTTATATCCGCCGCCTAATATTTCTTCTTCCGTAAATCCATGTTTTATTGCTTCACTGATCACGGCATCAAAATAATACGGATATTTGTACCCATTTGATTCTTGGTAATTGTCAACCAAAGCTAAGCTTTCCTGCTGGACTGCAATTGCAGTATCTCGAGTGATTGTTTCATTATTTACCATCAAATCTAAAACGATGTTTCTTCGTCCTATTGCTTTCTCCATGTCATCTATCGGGTTGTAATTCGAAGGTCCTTTCAGCATCCCTACCAATGTAGCCGATTCTGCCAAATTCAATTCAGCAGCAGACTTGCCGAAGTATTTATGCGAAGCATCTTCAACACCCCAAACTCCATTACCGAAATAAGATTTATTGAAGTACATTTCCAAAATCTCATCTTTCGTGTATTCTTTTTCAATCTCAATAGATAAAAACAATTCTTTCAACTTCCGTATCAATGTCTGATCTAACGTCAAAAAACTATTTTTCGCCAATTGCTGAGTGATTGTACTTCCTCCACCGCTGATCTGGCCGCCTTTCAATACATACTGAACGGCAGCTCGACCGATTCCAATGATGTCAAATCCTTTATGCTTATAAAAACGGGTATCTTCTGTTGCTATTACAGCATCGATCAGCTCTGGAGACATGTCTTTGATAGAGACATAAGTCCCTCTTTGAGAATACAAAGTTCCCGCTTCTTCTTCATTACGATCGTATACGGTCGTAACTTGTTCGATCCCTGCTTTTAAATCTTCCACGTCTTCCACTTTTGCATAGATATATAACGAAATCGTTGCAAATAAAGAAATAATCAATCCCAATAAAATCAATATTTTCCCAACATGAAATTTTCTCCATATGCGAATAAAATGATTCTTAAGTTGAATCAAATAGGGGGATATCCATTTCCAAAATTTGTTTAAGTAAATTTTTATTTTTTCTTCCATCTCATTCATTCCTTATTATTCATTTCCTATTCGCTTTTTGCTTGCTGATTTCCTATGAGTCAAAAATAGTTTACCAAAAACAAGTTTAAAAAACATCCTCCTCAAGTAGGAGGTGCATGCTTAATAATAAGATTATCTATTTAAATAAATCGATAAATCCAACAATAAAGGGGTTTACATGTTGCTATTCTCTCATTTAGCACCCCCTTGACCAATTTATGACAAAATAATTAAGAAAGTCAACATCTTTCGAATACAAAGAAAAAAGAGGCAGATATTCATCTCCTCTTCTTACTTCATACGTTTTTTTCTATTGTGCCCAATCTTTCGCTAAGTCCTCAAACTCTGAAATGATTTGCTCTACTTCTTTCAAGTCTTTGGCATTTGCTCCGCTGGCTAAAGGATGGCCGCCACCATTGTGACGTTTAGCAATTTCATTGATAATAGGACCTTTTGAACGTAGTCGGCATCTGAAATAACCTTCTGATTGTTCTACAAAAATCCCCCACAGCAACACTTCATCTATCGTTCCCGGCAAAGAAACTATTTGAGCAGTTTCTGTATCTGTTACATCAAATTCATTCATTAATTCAGTTGTTAAAACAACTTTACCTACTCCAGTAGAACTGATTTCCAAATTCTGCAATACGTATCCGGATAATTGAGCTACTTTTCTCGGCATAGTGTTCAACAGGTTGCTGATTTCATTTGGAACAAAATCATATTCCATCAAGGACGCCGCTATACGCATTGTTTTAGGTGTTGTTGAAGGATATAAAAATCTTCCAGTATCCCCAATAATTCCTGCATAAAGCAGTCGTGCAGCCTCATTTGACAGTGTCAATTGGCTTTCATAGCTCAGGTAAAAGTCTGCAATGATCTCACTGCAGCTGCTTGCTTCGGTATTGACACATACTATATCACCGTATGAGTCATCGTTAGGATGATGGTCTATTTTAATCAGCGCATCTCCTAATGAATATCTTTTATCGCTAATACGAGGAGTGTTTGCAGTATCCGTTACAATGACTAGCGCTCCAGAATAATCTGCATCTGCTACTTCATCCATTTCAGCTAAAAACCCTAAATCTCCGACAGTTTCTCCAGCTGTTAAGATTCTTTTTTCCGGAAAAGAAGTTTTTAACAATTCTGCTAACCCTGCTTGAGATCCAATCGCATCTGGATCTGGTCTCATGTGTCGGTGAATGATAATCGTTTGGTATCGTTTGATTGTTTCAAGAATTTGAGCATAAGTTGATTTAGACATTTTTTCTCTCCTTTATCTGCTGAACAATTCAACAGACAGTATTTTCTCGCTTAAGTGCGTTGCATGATTTGGCAAACGACCATGGCTTTAGCCACGAGAATGTTCTCATGATAAACTTCCACATCTAATTTTGATGATCGTCTACCGACTTCGAACAGCTTAGGTTTGATGATCAGTTCGCTGCCTATTTGAATCATTTTAATAGAGAACAAATTGAATTGTTCAATAACGGCATTTCTTTTTTTAACACTTTCTAAACTTAATGTAGCCACATGCGAAATCATTTCACTCAATACCCCAATAGAAACATTTCCTACCGGATCTGTCATTTGAGGAGTGACTCTGAAAGAATATTTGGGCAAAGCTGTATCATAAGAATCTTCTTCCACTTCTGGTTCTGCAACTTTCTCTACTTGTTCAACGATTTGATCTGAGATCGTCACACCCATTTGGGGTTGTCGTTGTGTAGTTTGCATTGCTTTCATCACATCTTGCCTTGAAATGATTCCAATCAACGTCAAATCATCTTGCACAACAGGCATTACTTCTAATTCATCCCAAATCATTAAATGAGCTACACTGGCTACACTCATATGCGTTTTGACTGACGCCGGGTTTTTGGTCATCACTCGCTCGATTTTAACAGTGTCGGGTTTACCAATCACATCTTTAGCCGTAACGATTCCAATGACCCGCATATTCTTATTTACAACAGGAAAACGCGAATGTTGGCTTTGTTTATTTAAATCACGATATTCCTTTATCGTGTCTTCCACCGTTAAATAAATGGTTTGGGACAAGGGAATAAAGATGTCCTCAATCAACATCACTTCTTTTTTGATGAGTTGGTCCGCCATAGCACGGTTGATCATAGTTGCCACTGTAAATGAATCATAACTAGTTCCAATAACTGGCAGGTTCATTCTGTTAGCCAGCCTGATCACTTCCGGGGAGGCATTGAACCCTCCTGTTATCAAGACAGCCGCTCCATGCTTTAGTGCCAGCTGCTGCGCATTCTCCCGGTTCCCCACGATCATCAAAGAACCTGGAGTAATGTACCGAATCATAGCTTCTTCTTCCATGGCTCCAATAATGAACTTTCTCAACGGATTATCTAACCCGTCTTCTCCGCCAAGTACAGATCCTTCAATAATATTGACGGTTTCACCGTACGTCAAGATCTCGATGCTGTCTGCTGTTTTCCGCTCGATACGAATAGTCCCTACGCGTTGAATAGTCGAAACCATTCCTTCATTTTCTGCATCTTTGATTGCTCTATAAGCAGTTCCTTCACTTACACCTAAGTGTTTAGCTATGGAACGTACCGATATTTTCGCCCCTACAGGCAAGTTTTCAATATGATTTAAAATTTGATTGTGCTTCGTCGCCATTTGATAACCCCTATTTATGTCTAATCTATTCTATGTGAGTTTCCATTGTTCTCCTACTTCCAAATACAACCCTTGTTCTTCTGGAAGACTGTCGCAAAACGCTTTTCCATCTTGTTCAATCAAAGGGAAAGTATTGTAGTGGATTGGAACAACTTTTTCTGCCCTTACCAATTGTGCTGCTATCGCAGCGTCTTCAGGTCCCATTGTGAAGTTGTCTCCAATAGGCAAAAATGCTACATTGATTTTTTTGTATGCGCCGATCAATTTCATGTCGCTGAACAATGCTGTGTCTCCGGCATGGTAAATGGTCTGTCCATCTGCAGTAAACAATACTCCAGCTGCCAAACCTAAAGTAAAGGGTTTTCCATCGATTTCATAAGATGAACCATGAATAGCCTGCGTGAGTTTGATTTCTCCAAATTTAAACAAGTGCTTTCCACCCATTTGCATCCCATGAGTCTTAAAACCTTTTGACTTGAAAAACGAGGCGATTTCTACAGTAGATACGATCAACGCTCCTGTTCTTTGAGCAATCGGTTCAGTATCTCCAATGTGATCTTCGTGTGCATGAGTAAGAATGATAACGTCTGCTTCGACTGTATTTGCATCTAAGTCGCTTTTGCCGTTTCCTGTTATAAATGGATCAATAAGAATATGATGCTCAGAGTCAGTTACTATCTTTACACAAGATTGTCCATGCCAAGATAACTTCATCATTTATCTCTCCTTAGTAGTACAGATTTCGACTAACTGTATCATTATTTTTTATTATACCATTCAATGTTGGTAAAAACTAGAAAGGTCTTTAGAAGAATACAAAACAAAAACCTTGATAAAAAATCAACTCTTCCAAAGAAAATACCATTCTCTGTTGTGCCAACTTTGTATCAAGGTTTTTTGTGCTCCTTATTTTGTTCCCATAACGGCAATACGATATTTTCAAAAGTAATAGGATCTAAATTGGTTATGGTTACTCCAAGTAAACGAACTTCATTTTCTATTTTTCCAATCTCATACCACATACTTTCTGCATGAAAAAAAATATCTTTTTCATTCGTTAAATAATTTGGCAGTGTTACTCGTTTTGTGACCGTCTCAAAGTCTGCATAACGGATCTTCAAAACAACCGTTTTCCCATGCTTTTGGTGACTGACAAGAGACTCATAAACTTTCGAAGACAATCTCCTTAATTCGGCAATGACTTCATCATCCGTTTGGAGTACTTGGTTGTACGTATACTCTCTACCGATCGACTTTCTTTCTCGACTAACTCGCACAGGTGCATCATCGATTCCACGTACCTTTCGATACAATGAGTATCCCATTCTTCCAAAATAATGGATCAGTGCCATTTGGTCTAACTGATACAAGTCTTCACCTGTAAAGATGTTCAGTTCATGCATTCGCTCGACGGTTTTTTTTCCTACGCCGTAAAACTTTTCTATGGGAAGATTTCTTAAAAAATTTGATGCCTCATCTGGTGGAATGACTGTAATACCAGAAGGTTTTTGATAATCTGAAGCTAACTTGGCAATGAACTTATTGTAAGAAACGCCTGCAGAACAAGTAAGATGGACTTCATTCCAAACTTCGTATTGGATTCTTTTCGCTAATAAAGTAGCGCTTTTCATGTCTATTTTATTTTGCGTTACATCTAAGTAGGCTTCATCCAGAGACAAAGGTTCAATGATATCAGTATACCGCTTAAATACCTCGCGTACTTGGGCAGATATTTCTCGGTAGAGATCGAAATTCCCAGGTATGAAGATTCCTTGAGGGCAAAGTTCATAAGCTTTTTGTGAACTCATCGCAGAATGGATTCCGTATTTGCGAGCTTCATAATTAGCGGTAGCTACTACACCTTTACCGCCAGTTTCTTTTGGATGCCGTGCAATGATGACTGGTTTCCCTTTTAAACTAGGATTTTCTCGCTCTTCCACAGAAGCATAGAAGGCGTCCATATCTACATGAATAATTTTTCTTGACGTATCTCTCTTGGGTTCATCAAAATGCAAGATTCCTATGTCCATCCTTCAATACTCCTTTCTGCTATTTCTTCACTTGAAGTAATTAGATAACAAAAAGTCCGACCATTTTTGATCGGACCCGTTTATATTTTAAAAGAAAGCATTTAAATCCATTTCTTCTAAAGAAGACACTTTCACTTGTGCTTCCAGAGATGCAAAATCTAAATAATGATTAGGCTGAATAGCCATGATTTGCTGTACACAGGCATGATAGTGCTCTGGCTGCTTTCTTTTCCAGCAAAATTTTACTAAGTAGCTCCACAAATCTTCTACCTTGATTTCTGGATAACCTAAGTAGTCCAATTCTTTTGCTTTTAATTTTAACCACGGTTCATACTGAGAAAACTGACTGTCAGTATCCATCATTATCATTCTACACCTCATTTCTACACTTATACGGACTGTTTTTTTGTGATTCTTCTATATTTATTTTACTTTTTTTCAGCATAAAATCAATCTATATCAGAAACGGAAACGTAGATACGAAAAAAGAAAAGGAAAGGCTTTATACCTTTCCTGATTCATCGTATATCAAATTATTCTGTAATAAACTAGTATTACATTTCGTTTGAATCTGTATTTGTAGGAGTATTGTCTCCTAAAACATCGACGGCATCTGTCGTTGCAGAAGTCACTACACGAGCAATCGCACGTCTTTCAAAAGTCAAGAAGATGCCTTCACAATCAATAACAACTGTTTTATCAGCTTCTCTTACTTCATCGATCATTCCATGCAAACCACCGATAGTCACAACTGTATCTCCTTTTTTCAAAGAATTCAACATACTTTGTGTTTTTTCTTGTGCCTTTTTTTGTGGGCGGATCATCATGAAGTACATTAATAACATGATTAACGCAAAAGGAAGCAAACTAAAAATAAATTCCATTCGTTTCACTCCTAAACATTGATAAAATAGATTTTACCTTATTTTTCACTACTAACTGTACCATAAAATAAGCAAGTAATACTATACCTTTTAAAAGTTTTTTGCATTTGGTTTGTTATAACCATACTCTTCCATAAAGGCTTCTCTATATTCCAATAAGTTATCATCAAGGATCGCTTGACGGATATTGCGCATTACTTCCAACAAGAAGTATAAGTTATGGTAGCTTGTTAAACGCAATCCGAATGTTTCATCTGATTTGAATAAATGACGAATGTAAGCTCTCGAGTAATTGCGGCAAGTATAACAGTTGCATTGATCATCTATTGGTCCAAAGTCGCGTTCATATTTAGCGTTCTTAACGACCAAGCGCCCTTTATGAGTCATACAAGTACCGTTACGTGCAATACGAGTTGGTAACACACAGTCAAACATATCCACTCCATTGATTACTCCATCGAAAAATGAATCCGGTGTTCCTACTCCCATCAGATAACGAGGTTTGTTTTCTGGGATCAACGGTGTTGTGAACTCTAGAACACGATTCATTTCTGCTTTAGGTTCCCCAACTGAAAGGCCGCCAATAGAATATCCTGGGAAATCCATTGCAACTAAGTCGCGGGCACTTTGCTCTCTTAGATCTTTGAATCCTGCACCTTGAATGATACCGAACAATCCTTGTCTGTCTGGATTAGCATGTGCTTTTAATCCGCGTTCTGCCCATCTCGAAGTACGAGCTACAGATTTTTTCACGTAGTCATAACTTTCGTCAAATGGTGGACATTCATCAAAACTCATCATAATATCCGGACCTAATTTGTTTTGAATATTAATAGCTTTTTCTGGAGATAAAAACATTTTTGAGCCGTTTAAATGATTTCTGAAATGAACGCCTTCTTCTTCAATGCGTCTCATATCGGACAAAGAAAACACTTGGAATCCGCCTGAATCCGTTAAGATCCCTTTATCCCAATTCATGAATTTGTGTAATCCGCCTGCTTCTTCAACAATGTCTTCTCCTGGACGCAACCATAAATGATATGTGTTGCTTAAAATAATGGACGCACCCATTTCTTCTAATTCTTCAGGAGCAATACTTTTTACTGTTGCTAATGTTCCTACCGGCATAAACATAGGTGTTGGGAACGTTCCATGTGGAGTAATGATTTCTCCTAGACGAGCTCCTGTACGTTTATCTTTTTTGATCAATCGATATTTGATAGCTGGTTCTGACATTTCTTATTTCCTACTTTCTCTCACATCTAGATTTATTACAAAAGCATTTTTAGCATCATTTCAATAATATCATCTAAACCTACATTACTTTCGTTTGTGTGTTCCATATATTCTTTTCTTACATTATCCATCAGCAAACTTAAGGTCGCCGCATTGAAAATATAAACAATGGTCTCGTATTCCTGTTCACTGATATTATGCTCCAAAGAAAAAGATTTTAATTTCTTGCACAATGAATTCTTGACGTAGTCTTCTTTATAATTCGAAATAGATTTCATATTTTCATTACCGACTTCTTTGACCGTTCCGATAACGATTGTACGATGACGATTGTACATTTCCACAATAAAACGTCCCGCTTTTCTCATTAAATCTTCTGTGTTATCAAAATCGAGACTGAAAAATTCATCTACTTCATTTGTAATTTGAGTGGTATGTTGTTTATACGCTGTATCAATCAATAGCTGCTTTGAGGTGAAGTTTTTAAAAATGGTCGTCTCATTTACTCCAGCCTGATCTGCGATTTTTTTTGTGGTAGTACTTTTATAGCCAACATGCGATATTAAATCCAATGCTGCATCAACGATTTTCTGCTGAGTTTTAGTTAATTTGTTAATATCGATGGGATGTTGTTCTTTCACTTCAAAAGCCTCCATATCTTATCAGCTTATCTTTATGTAAAAATGCTGACTCAATGCTATATATTATCATACTTTGTTTTTTAACTAAAGCACATTTGGTATTTTTCATTTTCAACCCGCTAAAAAAGTGTCAAAATTTGTTAATAAGCGGAGTCATTAAACTAGCAAACGCTTTCACCATATGTTATTCTATAAATGGGAAGAGGAATGCAACATGGAAGATAGAGATAAATGTTTAGTTTAACAGCTATTGGAACATTCTTTTTGAACAACTGATTTTCAGATTTACGCAAAGTCAATTCGAATACCAGTTTTGGAACACAGATTGATGAAGGTGTTAAAAAAAACTCCACAATATGCAAAGTGCATGAACCGAAAAACTTTTAGATTAACCGAACCAATGTTTAACATGAGTATTTAAAAACTTGATTCAATACCTTCTATCTTCCTAATTCCTCTACAAACCAATAGAAGTTGGCCGCATCATCAGCCAACTTCTATTTTTGTTTTATTTGACGAACATAGCATCTCCAAAGCTGAAAAATCGGTACTTCTCATTTACAGCATGTTCATAAGCAGAAAGTACATGATCTCTTCCGGCAAAAGCACTGACTAACATGACTAATGTCGATTTAGGTAAATGGAAGTTCGTTGAGAAAGCTTCTACTACTTTAAATTGGTAGCCGGGAGCAATAAAAATATCTGTCCAACCGCTATCTGCTTTGATCTCTCCATCAAATTTAGTGCCGATCGTTTCAAGTGTACGAATAGAAGTTGTCCCAACAGCTACGATTCTTCCTCCATTATCTCGTACTTGATTCAATTGATCTGCCGCTTCTTGAGTTAAACGATAAAACTCTGCATGCATTTTATGTTCTTCTATGTTGTCTACACTGACTGGTCTAAAAGTTCCTAAACCAACGTGCAACGTCAAGAAGACCAATTCTACACCTTTAGCTTTAATTTGTTCTAATAACTCAGGAGTGAAATGCAACCCAGCTGTAGGTGCAGCTGCAGAACCATTTTCTTTTGCATAAACCGTTTGGTAGCGTTCTTTGTCTTCCAATTTTTCTTTAATGTATGGCGGCAAAGGCATTTCACCTAATGATTCCAATACTTCCAGAAAAATCCCTTCATAAGAAAACTCTACGATGCGGCCCCCGTGCTCCAGTTCTTCTTTTACTACGGCTTTCAATCGACCGTCTCCAAAGTGGATCTCAGTTCCTTTTTTAGCTTTTTTAGCAGATTTGATCAACGTTTCCCATTGATCTCCTTCAATATTTTTCAATAACAACACTTCTAAATGTCCACCAGTATCCGGCTTGACCCCATATAAACGAGCAGGCAGCACTCTTGTATCATTCATGACAAGTGCATCGCCCGGGTTCAATTCATCTAAGATAGAGGTAAAATGAGTATCTTTCATCTTTCCTTTTTCTTTGTCCAGTACCAATAATTTCGAGCTTGAACGATCAGCTAATGGCGTTTGTGCAATCAATTCTTCTGGTAAATCAAAATCAAAATCTTCTGTTGTCAACATCTTCATTTCTCCTAATCTAGTTTTCTGTGGTAGGTAAAGGATAGCCTAAGTGCTCATATCCTATAGCAGTGACTATTCTACCGCGTGGAGTTCTCTGAATCAACCCATTCTGCAATAAGAAAGGTTCAACCATATCCTCGATCGTTTCGATCTCTTCGCTGATATTTGCAGCTATCGTTGACAATCCTACAGGCCCTCCATTATAACTCTCAATCATCATTCTTAATAATTTTTGGTCAACGATGTCTAAACCTTTATCATCGACTTGCAGCATGCTGAGAGCAGAATGTGCGGTATCTTTTGTGACAACTCCATCTGCTTGTACTTGAGCATAATCACGCACGCGCTTCAACAAACGGTTAGCTACACGAGGTGTCCCTCTCGAACGTCGGGCAATTTCTACAGCGCCGCTCTCTTCAATGTGGGTTTCAAAAATATCTGCTGACCGCAAAACGATATCGGTCAAATCATTCACGGAATAATACTCCATATGAGAGACGATTCCAAAACGATCGCGCAAAGGCGCTGATAATTGTCCTGCTCGGGTCGTAGCTCCTACCAAAGTAAATGGAGGTAACGGAAAATGCACGGGATGTGCAGTTGGACCTTCGCCTACAATAATGTCTATAAAGTAATCTTCCATCGCAGAATACAAAACTTCCTCTACTACTTTCGGCAAACGATGGATTTCATCAATAAATAACACATCTCCCGCTTCTAAATCATTCAACAGTGCTACCAGATCACCGGATTTCTCGATTGCAGGTCCGCTGGTCGTTCTGATGTTGACGCCCAGTTCATTTGCTATGACCATAGCCATTGTTGTTTTACCAAGCCCTGGTGGTCCATATAACAATACATGGTCTAATGCTTCTTTTCTCAATTTTGCTGCTGCAATATAAATAGACAGTTCTTTTTTAACCAGATGCTGTCCAATATATTGATTTAAGTATTGGGGACGCAACGATTTCTCAACCACTTCTTCTTGTAGACTTTCCACATCACCAGAAATAATCCGCTCCTCATAAGTCATATGTACTCACCTCTTTCTTTAGACTTATTTTTTCATCATTAATTTTAATGCTTCACGTAAGTAAGCATCTGTAGTATCTCGCTGGATTTTTTCTAATTCTCCGGCTATTTTTTTGATTTCTCGAGCAGAATAACCCAGGACTTTTAACGCTTCCAGTGCCTCTGCTACATGAATATTTCCTTCTTCGGTTTCAAAATTCAATGCAGTTCCTTGAGTCCATTCAACATCCAAATCGCCTAACTTCCCTTTCAAATCCAATACGATTTGAGAAGCAGTCTTCTTACCTACTCCTGGAAATTTAGTTAAATAGTTGGCATCATTATTTTCGATAGCTTGAACAAGGCCTGAATGATCTTCGTTGGCCAAAATAGCTAATGCACTCTTAGGACCAATTCCCGATACGTTCAATAATTTTAAGTACAGCTTTTTTTCATTTAAATCTTTAAAGCCATACAACGTAATATCATCCTCACGAACAGCTTGATACACGTATATCAGCACTTCTTCGTTCAATTTAGTTGAAAAGCGATAAGGATTAGCTGAATGGATTTGGTAACCCATTCCTTGGTTTTCTACTACTACATATGCGGGACTGACATACGTCAATATTCCTTTTATGTATTCATACATAAGTTAAATTCTCCTATCCATTCTATCAATAAAAACAGCACACTTGTTCCCTTTATTCTAGCACAATCTGATTTAAATCACCAATACACCTTTATTATCATTCTGCAAAAAATCTATCTGATTCAAATAAAACTTTTTGGGCGTTCCCATACCAACTCAATTTGACAGAAAACTAAAAAAGCTGCCTCACATGAGACAGCTTTTTTTAGCATTTCTAATGAAATTAAGCAAACAGTTTACGGTATTCTGCATAGCCTTCTTCTTCTAATTTTTCAACCGGTACGAAACGCATAGCTGCTGAATTGATGCAGTAGCGTAATCCACCCGCTTCTGTTGGACCATCTGGAAACACATGTCCTAAGTGAGAGTCCGCGTCTTTACTGCGCACTTCAATTCTGCGCATGCCGTAACGTGTATCCATTTTTTCAATAACGTCTTTTGTTTCGATTGGTTTAGTAAATGAAGGCCATCCGCAACCAGCGTCATATTTATCGTTGGATGAGAATAAAGGTTCCCCGCTTACTACATCTACATAAATTCCTTCTTCATAAAAATCATCATATTCGCCTGTAAAAGGACGTTCTGTTGCTTCATTTTGAGTGACTTCAAATTGTTCTGGAGTCAAGCGTTGTTTCAATTCTTCTTTTGAATAATTTGCCATACTATTTCACTCCATCCTTACTTTCTTATAACACTTTTTCACTTACTATTAGTATATATTGTTTATCGACTTTTTTCAATTATTTGGATCATCCCTGTTACCCAATAGAAGTAAACACAAAATACAATATCAGCCCCACGAAAATAGTACCTGCACCTGACAACATCAAGATCATCGGTATAAGACTTTTTGGTCTGCGATGAACATAATTTTCTTTTGGATTCAACTCATTATAGTAAATATCTAATGAAGAACCAATAGGGAAAAGAGATTCTAAAGGATTTCGAGACATCATGCTGTTTCGTTTTACGTGCAGCGTTTGATCAAATTTATCCCCAGTTACTTCAGTTTTCGTATAAAGATTACTCGATTTGACAGCAATTGATCGATAAATCAAGCGTGCTTTATAAGGGGTGCCTTTATGTTCAAATCGTACAATGGGGAAATACAGCCCATTGCCTCTTGCATCAAATCCTGTTACTTCACCTTCTGTTTTTTTTGTACAACGATCCAACTTGCTTTCAGTTCTTTTTTTGATCGCATAGCCTATAATGATCGTTATCAATCCTACAGTACCTAATACTCCTAGCATTAACAATCCTACTGCTGCATCTTCCATCATCTTTCTCCTGACTTTTTATTGTATCGGTGTTATGTTTTCTTCACGAATTGAGTCCTGCATGAAGGGCACGTGATTTTGATTTTATTTTTGCCTTTGGGAACACGTACTTTTTGTTTGCATGACGGACAACGATAAAAACGATACTGTTTTCTTTGTTTTAATTCATTTGGTATTTTTTTGATTCGATTCAAAACTTTTCTTTTTTGTTGCAAATAAAGCTGGTTCTCTCTCCAGCGCTTCGCAGGTTTGTTAGACAGCACTCTTACATAAGCATAGATCAACGTCCCTAAACCTAAAAAAGTAAATACTGAAAATGAAGTGATGTTCGCTAACAAAACCAATACCAAACTTACAATCACTAAGAATTTTGAATAATTGTCTATCCCATATCTGCTTTGCATGAAGCGATTGATTTTTTCTTTCATTTATTAGACGGTGCGCAGTGCACCTGAAATCCCCTTTCGTCATTCATCCTTTTAGTGAGGATCTTGTATACGTTTGAACATTTTTTCCATATCTTTATTGCCAAAGTGAATAATAACAGGTCTCCCATGCGGACAATTGTATGGATTCTCCGTATGTCCTAGATCTCTCAGCAATTGCCGAGCTTCTTGATCATTCAAGTAATGGTTTGCTTTGATCGATTGTTTGCAGCTCATCATGATAGCCGTAGCTTCTCTAAACTTCGCTACTGAGACCGATCCATTATCCAGAAGAAGATCGATCATCTCTCGGACGATTTTTTCTTCCTCTCCTGAAGTAAACCAAGTTGGATGTCTCCTCAGCAAAAAACTATTTTGACCAAAAGGCTCTAAATAGATTCCAACTTTTTCCAGAGCTTCTTTATTTTCTTGTATTTTTAATGTGTCACTATTTGGATAATCCAGCATAATGGGCACTAGCAATTCTTGCAGATCAGAACTGACTTCGCCGATTTTTTTACGGAAATACTCATATTTTATGCGTTCTTGTGCTGCATGCTGATCTAAAATGTATAAGCCGTTCTCATTTTGAGCAAATAAATAAGTCCCGTGCATTTGACCAATATATTCTAATGAAGGTAACTGTTTTACTTCCTCTTCTTCAGCCAACATTTTTTCAGCTGCTTTCATGTGCGGCTCTTGATGCAACTCGATCTGTTCACTAGAATCATCGTTTTCAGCAGTCGAAGCAGAATTCGTATTAGCAACTTCTCTAGATAGAGAAGCTTCAGTCAGTTCCGTGTCCTCACTCACATAAAAATCCGTTTTTTCAGCCTCTTCTATTACTTCTTTAGTAAGGTGAACAGAACCGGGTGTTTTCTCATCATTTCGACTTTCTTTTTCTGGTCTATCCCAAGAAGAAGTCTTTTTCATTTCATATGATCGATCTTCAGTCATATTTAATCGGATTTGTTCTGTTTTATCATTTGATTTGTTGAGTTTATTTTTAAATCTCAGATTTTCTAAAGCGTCTGGAATCAGTTGTTCTTTGCCTAAAGCTTTTTGAATAGCTTGGGACAACAGTTCCATCAATTCTTTTTCATTGCTGATCCGGACTTCTTGTTTTGTAGGATGGACATTTACATCGACTAACAAAGGGTCCATATCGATTGTAATAGCAGCAATCGGAAAACGTCCTACCATTAATTTCGATCCATAACCCTCAATAATAGCTTTGTTTAACAGGTAATTTTTAATGTAACGGCCGTTCACCATAATAGACAAATAGTTTCGGCTGGCTCTGGTTACTTCCGGCAAAGAAATGTAGCCGCCTATTTTGAAATCTAAGTTTTCGTTTTCGATCGGACGCATTTTCTTAGCCGTTTGTACACCATATACTCCAGCCAAAGTCTGACGTAAATCGCCGTTGCCAACTGTACGCAGCATTTGATTGTCATCGTGGACCAAGCGAAAAGCAATATCAGGATGACTCATAGCTAAACGATTGATCATATCCCCTATATTTGCCAACTCTGTTTGCAGCGACTTCACATACTTCAAACGGGCAGGTGTATTAAAAAATAAATTCTCAACGGTGATTTTCGATCCTTTACGAGCATCACTTGATCGCTGTTCAATTATTTTCCCACCTTTTAAATGCAAGTAAGTCCCTTTCCCCTCACCTGTAGAAGTTTCTAAAGTTACTTCTGAGACAGAAGCAATACTGGGTAGAGCTTCTCCTCTAAAACCTAACGTTCGAATACGGAATAAATCATCTCTTGAATGGATTTTACTTGTGGCGTGCCGTTTAAATGCTTTCTCTGCTTCGGAAGAAGGGATTCCATCTCCATTATCGATCACTTGGATTTTTCTTAATCCCGCTTCCTCGATGCGGACATCAATTTGAGTACTATACGCATCGATTGCATTTTCTACCAGTTCTTTGACAACCGAAGCAGGTCTTTCAATGACCTCACCGGCTGCGATCTGATTGGCCAGCATTTCTGAAAGTTCTTCAATTTTAGCCACTTATCCCATCCCCTTTACCGTTATTCTTTATTCTGTAACTTTTGTTGCAGACGATTCAATTCATTGATGGCTTCTAATGGAGTAAGGGTCAATAAATTGATGTTTTTTAGCAACTGGATAACTTCTTTCTCTTGCGGTTCTTCTAAACTGAACAGCGAAATTTGCTGCTCTGCTGACATACTGAACGGTGTCTCTTCTCTTTTGACAACTTGTTCCTGAACTTTTTGTGTGTTTTGTGTTTCGGATTCTGCCATCTGTTGCACCACTGGTTTTTGTTGTTCCAATTTTTTTAGTATCTTCGCTGCTTTCTCCAACAACTCTTCAGGTAAACCTGCCAACTTAGCTACTTGGATTCCATAGCTTTTATCTGATGGACCTGGAAGCATCTTGTGTAAGAAGACCAATTCTCCTTCTTCTTCGATAGCTCCTACATGACAATTTTTCAAATGATCCAGCTCTTGTTCTAAAACAGTCAATTCATGATAATGAGTTGAAAATAATGTCTTGGCATGAACATGCTGATGAATGTATTCAATAATCGCTTCTGCTAGAGCCATACCATCATATGTTGCAGTTCCTCGACCGATCTCATCAAATAAAATCAAACTATCTTTTGTAGCATGCGACAAAGCTTGGTTAGCTTCCATCATTTCGACCATAAATGTACTCTGCCCAGAGATCAGGTCATCTGCAGCACCAATGCGTGTAAAGATCTTATCAAATATCGGCAGCTTAGCTTTATTTGCCGGCACAAAACATCCTATTTGTGCCATGATCACTGTTAAAGCTAATTGGCGCATATACGTACTTTTACCAGACATATTGGGTCCTGTGATTAACATAATCTGCGTATCTTTATCCATTTCGACATCATTCGGAACGTATATTTGCTGTCCTAGAACTTTTTCAACCACTGGGTGTCTGCCATCAATCAATTCAATTTCTTGGCTGCCTTTTTCCATCAAGGGACGGATATAATGATACTTCTCACTCACTGCAGCAAAACTTTGCAATACATCTACTGTGGCTACAGCCTTAGCCAAGTTTTGCAAACGCACAATTGAATTCTTGACGATTTCTCTGATTTCTGCGAACAATTCATATTCCAAAGCTGTAGACTTGTCTTCTGCTTCTAAGATGATCGATTCTTTTTCTTTCAGCTCAGGAGTAATGAACCGCTCTGCATTAGAAAGAGTTTGTTTTCTCTCATATCTTCCTTCAGGCAAATGAACTAAATTTGCTCGAGTGATTTCGATGTAATAACCGAATACTTTATTGTAGCCGATTTTAAGGGTCTTGATTCCGGTTTTTACTCTTTCCTCTGCTTCCATACTAGCGATCCACTGTTTGCTGTTTTTCATGGCGTCGCGGTACTCATCCAATTTGGCATTGTATCCATCTTTAATGATGCCGCCATCTTTGATAGCAATAGGCGGCTCATCGTGGATTGCCGTTTCAATCAAGTCGCTGACTTCTGCTACAGGATCTAATTGTTTCAACAAGCTGGTCCATTCTTCGTTCTCATTCATCCCTTGGATCAAATTGTTTAAAAGAGGAATTTGATTCAAAGAAGTCTTAAGTTGGACCAAGTCGCGTCCATTCACATTTCCAAAAGCAATTCTTCCAGCGAGTCTCTCTAAATCATAGACTTTCGTCAATACTGCATTCAGATCACTGCGTTCGAAAAAGTGATTGAGTAAATTTTCTACTATTCGCTGTCTAGCTTCGATTTTCTCTTTATGAACTAGAGGACGGTTGATCCATTGTTTTAACAATCGCCCCCCCATAGCTGTTTTTGTTTCATCCAACAACCACAGCAAAGTTCCTTTTTTCTGTCCATCTCGGATAGAACTCGTCAGCTCTAAATTTTGCTTAGAATAATGATCCATCTTTAAATAATGAGATGGTGTGTATTCTTCAGCTATTTGTAAATGATCTAAACTTCTTTTTTGGGTCTGCGATAAATAAGAAAGCAGCAGATTCAACACAAAGCGTTTATTTTTTGATTCAACAATTCCTAATAAATGAGATAATGATTCCGCTGTTTCAATCGTTTTCTGGGTAGAAATCAATACTCCTAATTTGGTGTTTAATTCTGTTTGTTCTTCAATGGATTCACCTTCTATAAAGACGGTTTCTTTCGTTTTAAGACTGATCAGCTCGCTGATTAATTCTTCTTTTGTGTCTATTTGAGTAACCTTCAATTCTCCTGTACTCAAATCTGCATACGCTAAATTGTAAGCTTTAGATTCATCGATATACAAAGCCGTCAAGTAATTATTGCTTTTTCCATCTTGGCTTTTCAGATCCATAACTGTCCCTGGAGTAACAACTTGAACAACTTCGCGTTTGACCATCCCTTTAGTTGTCTTTGGGTCTTCTACTTGTTCACAAATAGCCACTTTATACCCTTTTTCAATCAACGTATCGATATATCCTTGTGCTGCATGGTAAGGCACTCCGCACATCGGTATAGGGTCTTCAGCGTTTTTATTTCGACTAGTCAATGTTACTTCCAGTACTTGAGAAGCTTTTACAGCATCTTCATTAAACATTTCATAAAAATCGCCTAAACGATAAAAAAGAAATGCATCAGGATATTGTGCTTTGATATGCAAATACTGTTCCATCATTGGGGTATTTTTTGTTTTTTGCGGCATGTTGATTATTCCCCCTATTTCTTTTCATTCTATATTAACTGTTAACGGTCCAATCCAAAAGGACGATCTTCATTGATCATAATGGGCTCGATTTTTTTAGCTTTTCCTGTCACATCATCTATTTCAATGTAACAAGCAGATAAGATTTGTCGTCCCTCATTGGGCACTTCGAATCGTGTCGGCATTTGCGTTAAAAATTTGCGCAATACTTGTTCTTTTTTCATCCCTAAGACCGCATCATAAGGACCGGTCATCCCTGCATCTGTCAGATAAGCGGTTCCTTCCGGCAAAATACGTGCATCGTTGGTTTGCACATGGGTATGTGTACCTACCATAGCAGATGCTCGACCATCCAAGTACCATCCCATAGCTTGCTTTTCACTCGTCGTCTCTGCATGGAAATCAACGAAAATTTTATTGGTGCGCTCTTGAGCTATTTCAATCAATTCATCAACTTTTCTAAAAGGATCATCTACATCATTCATAAACACTCTACCGTGAAGATTGATAACCGCCAGCTCTTGTGTATTTACTTTTACAAATGTCATTCCCTCTCCTGGAGTCAGTCCTTCAGGATAATTAGCTGGCCGAATCATTTTTTTAGCATCATCTATAAATTCAAATATTTCTCGATTATCCCAAGTATGGTTTCCCATCGTCACAACATCTACACCATCTTGTAAAAATCCTTTGTATATTTTTTCAGTGATTCCACGACCAGACGCTGCGTTTTCACCATTTAAAATGGTTACTTGTGGTTTATATATTTTTTTTATTTTTGGCAAGTACTCATGAACCATATCTCTTCCAAGTGAACCTACGACATCTCCAACAAAAATTAACCTCATTAAAAATCCTCTTCTCTCATATCTTATGTATCGTAAGATAACCGATATCCTAGTTTTTACTTCTTTTACTATCCCTCTAATTTTAACAAGAATTCTATCGAAAAGAAAGGCTCTCTAAAAGCAGCAAAAAAAAAGGAGCTGGGAATGCATCCCTGCTCCTTTTATCATCTTTTATTTTGCGTACTCAACAGCTCTCGTTTCACGAATAACCGTTATCTTGATATGTCCAGGATAATCTAATTCTTCTTCGATCTGTTTACGTACTTCTCGCGCTAAGGTTACAGCCGTCAAATCATCAACCACTTCTGGTTTAACCATGATTCTAACTTCACGACCTGCTTGAATAGCATAACTTTGCTCCACCCCTTCGAAATCTTTAGCGATAGATTCTAACTTCTCAAGTCTGTGGATGTAGTGCTCTAATGATTCGCTTCTTGCACCTGGTCTAGCGGCAGATAGGGCATCTGCTGCAGCTACCAATACAGAAATAACGGATGTTGCTTCGATATCTCCGTGATGAGAAGCAATAGCATTGATCACTGTTTCGTTTTCTTTGTATTTTCGGGCGATTTCTGCACCGATTTCAACGTGAGAACCTTCTACTTCATGATCTAAAGCTTTACCGATGTCATGCAATAGTCCAGCTCGTTTTGCCAATGTGATATCTTCTCCTAATTCAGCAGCCATAACACCTGCTAATTTTGCTACTTCAAGAGAATGAGATAACGCATTTTGACCATAACTTGTTCTAAATTGTAAACGACCTACAATTTTGATCAAATCCGGATGTAATGAATGTACCCCTACATCAAATGTAGCTTTTTCCCCAATTTCGCGAATATGGTCATCCATTTCTTTACGAGATTTCTCAACCATTTCCTCTATGCGTGCTGGGTGTATTCTTCCATCTTGAATCAGTTTTTCTAAGGTCATTTTAGCAATTTCTCTACGAATTGGATCAAATCCACTAAGTACAACAGCATTAGGCGTATCATCGATGATCAGATCCATACCAGTTAATGACTCAATCGTACGGATGTTTCGACCTTCACGTCCAATGATGCGGCCCTTCATATCGTCATTCGGCAACGTTACAACAGAAACTGTTGTTTCAGACACTTGATCAGCAGCACTACGTTGAATAGCTGTAGCAATCAAATTCTTCGCTCTGCGATCTGCTTCTTTCTTAGCTTCATCCTCAAGATTCTTGATCATTACAGCTGTTTCATTAGACAATTCTTCTCGAGTTTCTGCCATAATGATTTCTTTGGCTTCTTCTCTGGTAAGAGCTGCAATACGCTCTAGTGTTTCTTGTTGATCTGTAATCAAATCTTTTGCCTTGTGCTCTAAATCGTTAATTTGTTGTTGTCTCGAACTTAGTCGATTCTCGTTCGCTTCAATATCGCGTTCACGTTTTTCCAACCCGCTACTTTTACGATCGAGTTTATCTTCTCGTTGAACTAATCGATTCTCTTGTCTAGAGATTTCTGCTCTTCTCTCTTTCAGTTCAGCTTCAATTTCAGTTCTATATTTGTGGCTCTCATCCTTCGCTTCTAACAACGCTTCCTTTTTCATGGTTTCTGCTTCTTTTTTTGCATTCTCCAAAATACCAGTTGCAGTGTTTCTAGCATCATCCAATTCTTTTTCGTAAGTTGTTTTGCGGATGATGTATCCAACAAACAGACCGACAACTAAAGTAACGATAGCGAAGGCTATATTTAAAAAGTCCAATTTAACACCTCCGTATCCATTATTTAATTTGTCTTCATCATTTTCATTTTACCAGCAAATCCCTATTTTTTGCTGAATTTATATCTATTTAGATTATCTTTTAATAGATAACCTAATTTTAATTGTAGAAAGTTGACATGTCAACTCAAATAAAGAAATGCCGAGTAATTCTTATGCATATAGTAAAGGAAATGGTCAATTTTTATCCATTTGTTTGTGTCTGGGGAAGTTTATTGGAAATATAAAACTTATTTACATTTAAAAACACTAGGTTTCATATACCTTTAAGTGCAAAAACATCCATTGGAACGAATGGATTATTCGCTCTAATGGATGTTGACTAACGGACTATAATGTATAAATATTCAATTGGATTAATCTTCTAATAATTCAATTTCTTTACTTTCTGTTACTTCTTCACTCGATACTTTACTTTTATCAGCAGGTACGTATTCACCAAAACCGTATGCAGCGCGAACTTGTTGTTCCACTTCTGCTCTTAATTCTGGGTGGTCAAGGAAGTATTGTTTCGCATTTTCACGGCCTTGTCCAATTCTTTGATCCCCATATGAATACCAAGCTCCTGCTTTATCAATAATTTCTTTTTCGGCTGCCAAGTCTACCAGCTCGCCTACTTGAGAAACTCCTTTTCCATACATAATATCTACTTCTGCGACTTTGAATGGAGGTGCAACTTTGTTTTTTACAACTTTGATACGAGTACGGTTACCTAAAATATCTTGCCCTTGTTTGATTTGTTCAGCTCTTCTAACATCCAAGCGAATAGTACTGTAGAACTTCAATGCTCTACCTCCTGGAGTTGTTTCAGGGTTTCCGAACATGATCCCAATTTTTTCACGGATTTGGTTGATAAAAATAACTGTTGTTTTAGTTTTATTGATTGAACCGGATAATTTACGCAATGCTTGAGACATCAAACGAGCTTGTAATCCCATATGAGAATCGCCCATCTCACCTTCGATTTCCGCTCTCGGTACTAAAGCTGCAACAGAGTCGACGATTACAATATCAACAGCTCCACTAGAAACTAGTGCATCTGCGATTTCTAATCCTTGTTCACCTGTGTCTGGCTGAGACAGCAATAATTCGTCGATGTTTACACCTAAAGCTGCTGCATACTGAGGATCCAATGCGTTCTCTGCATCGATAAACGCTGCAGTTCCGCCTGCTTTTTGTGCTTCAGCAACAGCGTGCAATGCAACTGTTGTTTTACCTGAGCTCTCTGGTCCGTATATTTCGATAATTCTACCTTTAGGGTAGCCGCCGACGCCAAGTGCGACATCAAGTGATAATGATCCTGAAGAAACAGTAGAGATTTGTGTATCTACTTTATCCCCCATTTTCATTACTGAACCTTTTCCATAATTTTTCTCAATTTTTTTCAACGCTGCGTCTAATGCTTTTTTACGATCTTCTGACATGTAATGTCCTCCCTGATATCTTTTTTTCTTTAGAATTCAATTTTTAAGTGGTTTATAAGTTATTTGCTACTTCACTAATTATACCTTTTTAAAGAATAATAAGCAAGGAAAAAGCGAACAAACATTCGGTTAATTTGTTATTTTTCGCGGCTAGGCAATTCTAATAATAAGCGTCTGACAAGGTCAAATCCTGTCAAAACTGATCGTTTTCTATTGCCATTCCGGTCTTTTCCAAAATGATAATAGTAAGTTTGGGTTTCTCTTCCAGTAACGGCAAGTCCGATCCAAACAATACCAGCTTTTTCTCCGTCAACTTCTTTTGGACCGGCATATCCTGTAAACGAAATTCCGATATCTGCATCGAACATTTCTTTGACTTTATCTGCCATTTCTTCAGCACACTCAGAGCTGACCACACCATATTGTTCAATTGTTTCTTCTGATACTCCTAAGACACTTTCTTTTATACCCTCACTATAGGATACTAATCCCCCAATAAAGTTCAAGCTCAGTCCTGGTATATTAACTAGGGAACTTTGGAATAATCCGCCTGTTAAACTTTCGGCAGCAGTTAAGCGATAATCTTTATTCACTAACAAATCCCTTACTACTTGCGCTAAAGAGGTCTCACTGCCTATACCGTAAATATAGTCCCCCACAATATCACGTACTTGATTTTCCATTTTATCAATCAATTGGTTGCATTGCTCTTCGTTCTTTCCTTTAGCAGTGATTCGAATAGACACTTCATTTTCCTCTGCATAAGTCGCAATAGTAGGATTCGTTTGACTATCGATGATGTCTTCTAATTTTGCGGCTAACTGGGATTCTCCTATCCCAAACAAACGCAACACTCGAGATACAAGTTGATCACTATTTTCTGTCAACTTAGCCAGAATAGGCTGCACTTCCTGTTCAAACATTGGGTGAAGTTCATTAGGAGGACCAGGTAAGAGAATATATTTTTTCCCTTTATATTCTATATACATTCCTGCAGCTAACCCTGTCTCATTTTTCAGAATCGTTGATCCATCAATAATCACTGCTTGTAATCGATTATTTTCTGACATTTCTCTTTTCATATCTGCGTGATATTGAACAACTTTTTGTTCCGTATCTTTATCCATAATCAAAGGCAGCCCTAGATGATCTGCTACTACTTGCTTTGTCATGTCATCTTTTGTAGGACCTAAGCCTCCTGAAAATATCAAAATATCCGCTCTTCCCTCAGCTATTTTGATAGCTTCTTTCATTCGCTTGTCGTTATCCCCCACTACAGTATGGTTAAAAACATCGATTCCTAATAATGCCAACTCTTTAGATAAATAGCTTGCATTGCTGTTCACGATTTGTCCTAATAGCAGTTCAGTTCCGACTGCAATAATTTCTGCATTCATATACATTTGTCTCCTCCCTAAACTTACTGTACGCATTGAAGCTTTTACATTTTTAATTTTATCATACTTCCTTAAAATAACATGCAAAAGAAGCTGTACTGAAACACAATGGTTTCAGTACAGCTTCTTTTATTCATTTATTTACATTGACCCTTTGAAAACTTGACTGTTTTTGATAAAATAATCTGCTCCTGAATAAATCGTAAAGAACAAACAGATATACAGCATAACCGTTCCAATAGAAAACGGTAAAAATCCTAATGGGAAGTCGTTTAACAACAAGAAGATGATCGCAAACATTTGCGTATTGGTTTTTATTTTACCTGGCCAAGCAGCAGCTAGTACTGTGCCGCCCTGCTCAACAAGAAGCAATCGCAACCCTGTTACAGCTAGTTCCCGCATAATAATCACAGCTACTACCCAAGAAGGCGCTAAATTTTGTCCTACTAAAACGATCATAGCGGTAGCGACAAGCAACTTGTCTGCTAAAGGATCAGCAAACTTCCCGAAATTGGTGATTAAATTTCTTTTACGAGCTATTTGACCATCCAACCAATCTGTCAAACTTGCTACAATAAAAATGATCGTTCCCACCAATTGCGTAACTTCAATAGTAGATCCTAAGACCGTTAGTTGTCCCCAATCAAAAGGAGCTAAAACCACCAGCATAAAAACTGGGATCAAAATAATCCGAATGACGGTTAATTTATTTGGTAAATTCAAGAAAGACCCTCCTTAAAATAACAAGAAAGTCCCGGGCACAATACCACAGGACTCCTTACTGTTGGTTTAGTTTTTATCTTTATTCTTCAGAACTTGTGTCAGATTCTGAAGCATCTGCTTCGAATTGCAATTCAATCTCTTGACGCACATTTTCAGAAGCTTCTGGTGCATAAGGTACTTCATTGCCGTTCAATTGAATAACAGTGTTCGGCGCACTTCCGATAACCATTTCGACAGAAGAAGTTCCAGTTGGAATTTCAGCTTCCAATGTCTCACCATCACTTACCAACCCTTGTTCAAGTGTGGTACCATCAGCTGCAATACTCACCCATGTGTCTCCACCATCAGCTATTAAAGCCACTGTATTCGTCTCAGATTGACTGGAAACTGCATAAACAGAAGATGACCCCGTTGAAGAGACGATCTCAACACTGTCTTCAGTCTCAGTTTCTTCTGATTCACTTTCACTGCTTTCTTCTGATGCGGACTCTTCCGTCTTCTCAGCCGAGCTTTCGTTTTCACTAGAAACAACCGTACTGGAGGAATCTACCGAGATCATGTCTTCATCAGCATTATTTCCTGCTGAATTAGCAACGGCTAAATAGATAGCTACAATAATCGCTAAAACTAATAAAACGATTAAGATCGTTGGTAAATTGTCTTGGATTTTTTCAATAAAAGAATTTTGCTTTTTACTGCCTGACCTTGTTTGACTGGAAGATACTTTTTCTACAAATTCTTCATCATGTGTATGTGGAACAGTATCATCGTATTCTTCTAATAATTGATCTCCGTTTAATCCTACAGTGTCAGCATATTGTTTAATAAAGGCGCGTGCATAAAATTTGCCCGGCATCACATTGTAATTGCCTTCTTCAATAGCGATAAGATAACGTTTTTGGATTTTAGTAATTTGTTGTAAATCGTCTAACGTATATCCTTTAGCTTTTCGCGCTTCTTGTAATTTTTCTCCTACTTCTGCCACAGAGTTTCTCACCTTCCTATTCTGCGAAATTAGTGAGCATACAAATCTCATTCATTTAAGAGTATAACATAACGCTATATCGAGAAACATCTTTTTTGATGTTTTTTTAGAAATTACTTAACATTTAAAAAGACATTCTCTTTGAAAAAAATTCATTTGCTTATTTCAACCAGCCGCCGCTTATATTGATCGTTTGACCAGTTATATACCCACTTCTTTGATCTAATAATTGTTTCACCCAAAAACTGACATCTCTGGGTGTACCTAATCGACCTGCTGGAATCTCTTCCAGTAAGCTTTCTCGTTCTTCTTGTGAAAAGTCTGAAATCATTTTTGTGTCCACTGCACCAGGAGCTACTACATTCGCTGTGATATCAAGACTAGCCACTTCTTTGCTGTAAGCTTTGACAAAAGCTGATTGAGCTCCTTTAGCTGTGCTATAAACAACTTCCATTGCACTTCCTGCTTCGCCGTAAACAGAACCGACAAACACGATTCTGCCTAAAGCTGAACGGGCCAATTTATCTTGAAGCAATTGAATTAGTCGTATCGGAGTCGTAACATGAACAGCAAATAAGTCGTGCATTTCTGTTGCGCTGACTTCTGTGAGCAAGTGGTATGTCGCAAATCCACTTGAAAAGACCACAGCATCTACTTGGAACAGATTGGAGGCTAACTCGTCAGTTTTCCCTTCTTTTGTCATATCCATCTGTATGCTGAAAAAATCTTGTTTAGGATACTTTCCCTGCAGGTAGACCAACAGTTCTTCAATGCTTTGTTTTCCTTTATGATAGTGTAAATAAAGAGACCAGCCATCCTCTGCCAATTCATTGGCGATCGCTTTCCCGATATCTCCACTAGCTCCCATAACTAATGCAAATTTCACTACTTTATTCCCCTTTTGGCCAAATCGTAAAAGTACTCATATGTTCTTCAACCATGAACTCATCTGCCAACTGTTTCAATTCTTCCAATTGTATATTTTCAATGATCGGCACCATATCAAATAAAGCAGCCTCTCCAAACAATTGCTGACTGTATTGATTGGCAATGTATTCTAACGAATTCAACGATTGCAGATGTTGTCCGATCATCCTTTTTTTGATCAACAATAGATGGTCTTCTGTCAATTCTTTGCTGTCTTTAGCTGTCAACAACAACTCTTTTATTGTTTGATTGAAGGTCTCAGGATCTTTCGTATCGCTTCCCACCTCTAAGAAATGGAAGGAACGATCTACATTGAATTCAAACGAAAAACTATCATCAATTAACCCATTGTCATATAATTCCAAATAATTTCGAGAAGTCGAACCAAACAGCAATCGCAAGAGAACATTCATTTTTGTTTTGAATACTAGCCCTTCTCGTCCGGAAGGAACTTCACTGATCCCTTTGACGCCTAGAATACTTTTTGAACGATTCACAGGCATCGAGATAGAGCTTTCTTTTACAATATCGGCAACTGTTTCTTCTGGAAAATGGCGAATGATCTTCTCAGGTTCTGCAAAGGTTTTTGCTACTTGATTGTCTTTTATAAGCTGCATCATTTCTTCTGGATTTAAGTTCCCTACCACAAAAAGATTCATATTGCTTGGATGATAAAAAGTATTGTAGCACTGATATAAATATTCAGGTGTAATATCCATGATGCTGTCCACAGTACCGGCAATATCAATATGCAGCGGATGATTTGGATACAGGTTGGATAAAATACCAAAGAATAATCGCCAATCAGGCTCATCTTCATACATTTGTATCTCTTGTGCGATGATGCCTTTTTCTTTATTGACTGTTTCTTCCGTAAAATAAGGATCTTGTACGAAATCAATCAATGTCAATAAGCTTTCTTTTATATTTTCTGTACTGGAAAATAAATAACTGGTTTGAGTAAAACTGGTAAATGCATTTGCTGAAGCTCCCAGTTTGCCGAATAGTTGAAAAACATCGCCATCTTCTTTTTCAAATAGTTTATGTTCTAAGAAATGAGCAATTCCGTCTGGTACGGTTATCAGCTCTTCGCCGCCTAAAGGAATAAAAGTGTTATCGATAGAACCATAATCAGTCGTAAATAAAGCATACGTTTTGTAGAAATCATTCTTTGGCAGTAAAGTTACTGTTAATCCATTTGCAAGTGTTTCGGTATAAAGCGTTTCTTGTAATTGGTCATAGTCGATTCGTTTCATTCTGTAGCGCCTCCTGTCAAAAAGAATGTTGCTTTCAACTGTACTTGTTCAGCAACAGCTATTACCTCTTCTTTAGTGACTTGGTCAATATTTGTGATCCAGTATCGGATTTCGATAACTTCTCCTAAAGCTAAATGATTTGCATATATCCGTTCAATGATGGAACTAGGATTATCTTCAGACTGCATAACACTATTTTTCAACATACTTTTTGTTTGTTCAAAATCTTCTTGGGAGAAGTTCCCTTCTTGTATCTCTTTTAACTGTTGAGCTACAATATTTTTAACCTTATCCACTGCTTTACTGTCTATACCCGTTTGGACAACCATTGTTCCATCAAATGTATTTAAAGAACTGGATGCGTAATAAGCTAAACTTTCTTTTTCACGAACATTCACAAACAATTTAGAATGCGGATATCCGCCAAACAAACCATTGAAAATTTGACCAGCATAATACTGTTTCCCATGATATAAGACAGGAGACGTGTAACCAAGATTGTATTTGGCTTGGGTAACTTCTTGACGCTCAATTTGTTCATTAACTGATGAAGCTGCTTCTTCCTGGTAAAAAACAGGTATCTTATTAACTTCACGATCCCTAAAACTTAATACTTTAAGTACTTCCGCAACTTTTTCTTCTTTCACATCGCCTAATACGTAGATATCTATTTCATCCTCTTTTATCATCTCTTGATAATCTTTTAAAAGAGTTTCATTCGTCATCGACATCAACTCTTCTTTCGTTCCGATGCTAGGGAGTTGTTGGTTTCTATCTTCAAACATTAATCGCTGCAAAGCTAATTTAGCATAGGTTTGTTTGTCATCAAATAAACTATCATAATCATCAGCAAGCTTTTCTTTTTCTCGATTGAAAGTTGCTTCGTCGAATCCTGTATCAGTTGCATTAGGATGAAACAGGATCTCGTTTAAAAAATCAACAGCTTCTTTTAATAAATTGGATTCCATGTTGATAAACTTATCATTCACAATATTAATGCCTATAGATAAAATATGATAATTCCCTTTTTTGGAAACATTCGTACCGAATCCCGCTCCATATAATTCAGACAGTTTGGTTCTTAATGCCGTTTGAGTAGGATAATGTTTACTGTTGATTTCTAATAAATTGGCTACCATTGTTCTTTTAGTAGCTGTACCATTTTTTAAAGGTGTTTTAAATTTCATGCTCAATTGAATCGTTTTATATTTTGTGGTTGGTAATACATGTAAATGCACACCTTTGGCCAAATTGATCGCCATGTGTTTTCCTCCTCTACCAAATAAACTGCACCTCTTCATCTTAGTAGAAAAACCCTTAAAAATAAAGGGAAAGTTCCTTTATTCCGCTTTTATTTCCCGCTTAAGGTATAAGCTTGTTCATCGTCCAATACTTCTTTCAGCTTTATGAGCACGGACAAAAAAAGTCCTGCCGATTTTAACAAATGGCAGGACTGAGTTGAATGCTTTATTCGGTTAATATCTATAACAGTACTTTTATTTCGATTTGATGTATGTGACACCATTGGCCGCAGGACCTTCGGACTTTCCGATGACTCCTACAAGCACTACAATTGTGATGACATAAGGGGCAATGTCTAAGAATACGCTAGGCACTGTATTGATAACAGGAATGTAGGCACCTGTAACAGCTAAACTTTGAGCTAATCCAAAGAAGATAGCAGCTCCCATAGCACCTAATGGATTCCATTTACCGAAGATCATTGCTGCCATAGCCATGAACCCTTGTCCAGCAATTGTTGTAGCAGCGAATTGAGAAGAAATCAATTGAGCTTGGATAGCTCCACCCATTCCGCCTAATAAACCAGACATCAATACTCCTGCATACTTAATCCCATAAACACTGATACCTAAAGTGTCTGCTGCTTGAGGGTGTTCACCAACCGCACGTAATCTCAATCCAAAACGAGTCTTGAATAAAATGAACCAACTTAGAATAGCCACAAAGATACCAAAGAAGGCTGGTAAATATGTGTTATCGAAGAATATATCTCCAATAATCGGAATATCTACTAGTAATGGAACATCAGCAATACCGAAGTTTTCAGCGATAAAGTCTGTTTGTCCTCTGCCTTCATACATGACACGCGTTAAAAAGATTGCTAACGCTGGAGCAAGCAAGTTGATTACTGTACCAGAGATGATGTGGTCAGCTCTTAAATTGACAGTAGCTACTGCATGAATGATTGAAAAGATTAATCCAAACAATCCACCAACAATCATACCGATCCAAGGTGTCCAGTTACCGAATTGTCCAGCAAAAGTAAGGTTGAATACAACTGAAGAAAAAGCACCAATAACCATGATACCTTCCAACCCAACGTTTACGATTCCACTTCTTTCGGAGAAAGTTCCGCCTAATGCTGTTAGAATTAGAGGAGCAGAATACATTAAAGCTGAGGAAACTACTAGTTGTAATAATGAGATAATATCCATTTTACTCAACTCCTCCTTTTACATCTTTTCCACGTGAGAATTTTTCTATAAAGAAACGAATCAAGTAGTTTGCTCCGACAAAGAAAATAATAGATGCAATAACAATATCTACTACTTCAGTTGGTACGCCAGATCCAAGAGGCATACTTGCTCCACCTATTTTCAACATAGCAAACAATAGTCCGGAAAATACGATTCCGATAGGGTGGCTTAATCCTAATAAGGCAACAGCTAATCCATCAAAACCGATATTCGGGATCCCAGCTTGTACAAAGATGTTGCTGAACGTTCCTAAACCTTCTAAAACTCCACCTAGACCAGCTAATCCTCCACTGATAAGCATAGATAGAATGATATTTCTTTTAGCGTTCATCCCTGCATATTGAGCAGCAAAAGAGTTTAGCCCAACCGCTCGGATTTCATATCCCATTGTTGTTTTAGTCATAAATACCCAAACTAAAATAGTAACTGCGATAGCGATAAATACTCCAGCATTGATTCTTGATCCTCCAGCCAATTGAGAAAGCCAGTCCATTCGCAGACTTGCTTGTTCTGGAATACGAGAAGTTGCATCCGAAGAATCTGTCAATACATTACGAATCAAATAGTTTGTTAAATGTAACGCTGTGTAGTTCAACATGATTGTAATGATAACTTCACTTGTTCCAAAGTAAGCTCTTAGAACACCGGCAATACCGGCCCAAATCGCTCCAGCTAGAATACCAGCCAGAACACTTAGAGGAATCAATATGAAACCAGACACATTAGGCAAACTGATGGCTACCCATACAGACACCAGCCAGCCCATCAACGCTTGTCCAGAAAGCCCGATATTAAAGAATCCAGCTGAATTAGCCACTGAGAAACCTAAACCGATAATAATCAAAGGACTAGCGTAGCGTAACGTTTCTCCAATATAAAACGGACTACCTAACGCGCCTTTTAACATAGATTGGTATCCTGCTATAGGATCATAACCAAATCCCAGCATAATAACAGCTCCTAAGACCAGTCCTAATACAACTGATAATAGAGGAACCATTAAATTGGTTAATGTTTTTTTATTCTCACTTAACATGCGCTGACTCCTTTCCGTCTTGACTTCCCAAAGCTTTTTCCAAAGAAGAACCAGCCATTAAAAGTCCTAATTCTTGTTCAGTAACTTTAGCAGGGTCAACGATTCCTACGACCTTACCTTCATACATAACTGCGATACGATCCGAAACATTCATGACTTCATCTAATTCAAAACTCATTAATAGTACAGCTTTCCCATTATCTCTTTGTTCTACTAAACGTTTATGAATGTACTCGATTGCTCCAACGTCTAACCCACGAGTCGGCTGAGCTGCAATCAAGAATTTCGGTCCTCGAGAGATCTCACGAGCAATGATAGCCTTTTGCTGATTTCCACCAGATAAAGATTCTGCTGTATTGTTTTCATCTTGAGTTCTTACATCATATTCTTCAATCAAATGACGAGCACTTTCTTTCATAGCCTCTTTGTTCAAAAAACCATTTTTACTGAATGGTTGTTTATAATAAGTTTGCAACGCCATATTTTCATAAAGGGTCATCGGCAAAATAAGTCCGTATTTATGTCTATCTTCAGGTATGTGTCCTAAACCAGTTTCAGTGATATCTCTTGGAGGCAGATTTTGAATTTCTTTTCCTTCCAATGTGATCGTTCCTGATTCTACTTTAGTCAACCCAGCAATAGCATGGATCAATTCGCTTTGTCCATTTCCATCGATTCCTGCAATTCCTAAAATTTCTCCTGCTCGAATCTCTAAACTCAAATCTTTTACAGCTTCAAGACCGCGGTGTTCTTTAACGACCAGATTTTTTATCGTTAAAACTGGTTCTTTCGGGTGAGCTGGTTTTTTGTCTACTTTAAAAGATACTGAACGTCCGACCATCAAATCAGCCAATTCTTGCTGTGATGTTTGTTTTACGTCAACTGTATCGATACTTTTTCCGCGGCGAATAACTGTACAACGGTCTGCTACTTGTTTGATTTCTTCAATCTTGTGAGTGATGATAATAATTGATTTACCTTCGTCTGTTAATGATTTCAAAATATTCATCAATTCAGTAATTTCTTGAGGAGTTAACACAGCAGTCGGTTCATCCAAGATCAAAATATCATTTCCACGGTACAAAGTTTTCAAGATTTCTGCACGTTGCTGCATACCTACTGAAACAGACCCTACCCTAGCTGAAGGATCTACAAATAGTCCATAACGCTCAGAAAGTTCTTTAATTTCTTTTTGTGCAGCTCTTCTTTCTAAAAAGCCTAATTTAGTCTTTTCAGTTCCTAGTATGATGTTTTCCGTAATCGTAAATTTATCGACCAACATGAAATGTTGATGAACCATTCCGATACCTAATCTAGAAGCTGCACTTGGAGAAGTGATGTTAACTTTCTTTCCATTAACGATGATTTCACCTGAAGACGGTTCTAACAGCCCAGATAAAATATTCATCAAAGTAGATTTTCCTGCCCCATTTTCTCCTAATAAGGCATGAACTTCTCCTTTTCTTATTGTCAAATTGATATTATCATTTGCTTTAAAACTGCCGAACTGTTTTGTAATGCCATGCATCTCAATAACATTTGCTGTGTCGGGCATGTTGATTGCACTCCTTTGTTATTTATGTACTTTGGTCAAGTTTACAAACAGTAATTTTCTGCTGCGGATCCCAAAAGAGATACCCTAAACGTTAACTCTAGTACTGCTTTGACTAATGAATAAATTCTTATTCTTTGCATTATTAAAGGGGGGTATCCTTTGGTTCCCACGGGTCCCCCCCATAAAGTTTGTTTATTTAAATTTTTTACGGGTATAAAAGTAAAAACAACGCTCTTTTAAAATAAGTGAAAACCCGAACCTTCTTATAGATGCACTGAATATTGTGACATAAATGCACTTGTACAATATAGCAACTATAGAATTTACGGGTTTTACACTTGGTTAATGCAAGATACTTTTAGGAAAGATGTTATTCAGCTTTAACGTCAGCTGGATTTTCAGGAACTACAATCTCTCCATCAATGATTTGTTGTCTGTAGTCTTCTACGACAGTCCAAACATCTTCAGAAAGGTTTCCTTCAGTTAAGTCGACTCCATCTTCAGCTAAACCAAAGTTGCTTACTTCGCCGCCTTTGAAGTTTCCTTCCATTGATTCATTAGAAATATCTTGAACAACTTGGCCTACACCTTTAAGAGTAGATGTAAGTGTTAAGTTTCCACCATCATAGTTACCTTCGTCAGTTTGGTCACGGTCAACACCGATTACCCAAATTTGTTCATCCGGATTTGCATTCATACGGTCTTTAGCTTCTGTAAATACTCCATTACCAGTATCTCCTGAAGCATGATAGATGACGTCAGCGCCATTTGAGTACATAGCTGCAGCTAATTGTTTCCCTTTAGCAGCATCACCAAATGATCCGGCATATTCTACATCCACTTGGATATCAGGGTTTACAGCATAAACACCTGCTAAGAAACCAGCTTCAAAACGGTCGATAACTGCACTTTCTTGTCCTCCAACAAATCCAACGTGATCTGTTTCAGTAGTTGATGCAGCTGCCACACCTGCTAAGAATGCAGCTTCATGGTCTTTAAACAAAACAGATGCAACGTTATCTGCTTCAATAACATCATCAATAATTACAAAATGTTGATCTGGATTTGAACTTGCTACATCTTCCATAGCTGGTTTTAATTTATAACCGATTCCATAGATCAAATCAAAGTCGGCGTTAAGCGCTTGGTTCAAGTTAGGTACAAATTCTGAATCCTCATTAGATTGGATGTATGCATATCCTTGATTTTCTTCTTTGCTATTTTCTTCTCCCCAAGCTTTCATGCCTTCCCAAGCTGATTGGTTGAAAGATCCATCGTCTACCCCACCGATGTCTGTTACCATAACGATCGAGAAATCGTCGCTAGATGCAGCTTCTTCCGTTCCAGCACTTGACTCTTCAGTGTCTCCACCGTTTCCGCAAGCTGCTAATATCAATCCTGTTGTTAATCCTAAACCTAATAATTTCTTAAGATTACGATTTTTCACTATATTTTACCCCCGTAAAGTATTTTGTAGTTTGAATTAATATTCTAATTCATCCTCGAATCAATATTACCACCAATATCTTAAAAAATAAATAACAAAACGATAATTGAAACCGTTTTTAGAATAAATTGTTCATTTTTTTATCATTTTCTAATCTTTAAGGACTTTTGTCCTGTCCTTAAAGATCAAACTATCATTTTATTACATATTCTTTTTGATTATTTATTCATTTGGAAGTGAATTTTCTTCTAAAAATTCCGTATCTTTAGCCAAGTTAACTTTTCTCGGTTTGCTTCCTTCAGAGGGTCCTACAATTCCTCTCATTTCCATTTCATCCATTAGTCTTGCAGCCCTGTTGTAGCCAATACGAAAACGGCGTTGAAGCATTGATATACTAGCAGTTTCCATGTCTACTACCAAGTCAACTGCCTCTTCAAAAAGTTCATCTTCTGCTTCTGCATTCGTACTGTTTTCTGGCTCATCAGAAGGCATCATTTCTTCCACATAATTAGCTTCTTGCTGATCGGTAACAAAGGAAACGATTTTTTCTACTTCAGAATCCGATAAGAAAGCACCTTGAACACGAGTAGGTTTGTTTTGACCCATCGGCAAATACAACATATCTCCTCTTCCGAGTAATTTTTCTGCTCCATTGCTGTCTATAATCGTTCGGGAATCGGTTCCGCTTGAAACAGCAAATGCAATTCTTGAAGGGACGTTCGCTTTAATAATTCCGGTGATAACGTCCACACTAGGTCGTTGAGTAGCTAAAATCATATGGATTCCTGCTGCTCGCGCCATTTGAGCTAACCTGGTGATTGCATCTTCCACTGCATTACTGGCGACCATCATTAAATCAGCCAATTCATCTACTATTACAACAATAAAAGGAAGTGTCGGCTGATTCTCCCCGTTTTCTGCATTTTTTTCATGAACATATTCGTTGTAACCCGTAATATTTCTCATACCGGTCGTGGCAAATAATTCGTAACGACGTTCCATTTCCTCTACAGCTTTTTGCAAAGCCTGAGCAGCTTTTTTAGGATTCGTCACAACTGGTGTCAACAAATGTGGAATGCCGTTGTACACATTCAATTCGACTTTCTTAGGATCAATCATCATCAACTTGACTTCATTTGGTTTGGCTTTCATCAGCAGACTAGTAATGATTCCGTTAATACAAACAGACTTACCGCTTCCTGTTGATCCAGCAATCAACAAATGAGGCATTTTCGTTAAATCCGCTACAGCAACATTACCTGAAATATCTCTGCCTAATGGCACTTCAAGCATTTTTTCTTTGTTTTCTACATAACTTTCCATCACATCTCTAAAAGATACGACATTTACTTCGCTGTTTGGAACTTCGATTCCAATGAAGGGTTTTCCAGGTATAGGCGCTTCCATTCGAATATCTTTAGCAGCCAAAGATAAAGCAATATCATCACTCAAATTGACGATTTTACTCACTTTTACTCCTACAGCTGGTTTTACCTCGTACTTTGTAACAGCTGGGCCTAATCTAGCTTTAACAACTTTGGCATCTACGCCAAAACTATTGAAAGTTTCTTCTAGTTTTTTTACATTTTTCTCAACAATTTTGTATTCGCCAGATTGATCTTGCGGTTTAATCTCATTTAGTAACGTAAATGGCGGCAATTGATAATCTTCATTTTCTGCTTCTGCAGCAATTTCAAATTCAAGAGGTGTGGCATCATTTTTTTCTTCTCCAGCATCATTGCTTTTCTCCGCTTTAGCAGCCGCGGGATTTATTCTGTCCCTTTCTGGCGGCGTTTTAGCTTGCAGATTTTTTTGGTAACTATCTATTTCAAGACCTGCAGGTTCCAGCTCTTTTCGTGTTTTGTTTTCTACCATATTTTTTGCTGTCTCAACAGGAAGAACTTTGGTTGATTCTGTCTGTTTAATATTTGATCTCGTTTTTTTCTCGATTGGTTGTTTCTCTTTTTCTTTTCGTTGTTTTTTATGTTCAGCGGTTTTAGCTTTTGTTTGTTTGACCATAAAATCAGCCAATTCTTTACTCTTATTTAAAACAAATTTCAAACCGGAACGGATGAGGTTAAGAGCTTCTTTGAATGACAGTTGGAAGATGAAAAATATTCCTACTATACAAAGAACGAATGCTGACAAATAACTCCCCCACTGTGCGCCTAGGAAATAACTGGCCGCATAAAGTAATGAACCAATCATTCCACCGCCTAAAGGTTGAGTCAACTCGCTATTGCTCACATCCACTTTAAAAAATCGATAAGTTGCGCTGATCACACTTGTTTCTGGTTTCATGACATCTGCAAAAAGAAGGGCATGAAGCCATAATAAAATACCTAAGTATAATATAAACAACCCGATCAATCGCTGGTTTTTGAATGGAGGTTCCGTTCCTTTCAATAACAAATATAAACCATATAAACCTAACAATACTGAAGCTCCTATATAAGTATCCCCGACAAAAAATCGAAATGCATTTGCACTCAATACACCGATGAAGCCAACACTTGTAAGGGAAAATAAACTTAAAATAATAAAAATAAATCCGATAATTTCAATTGAAACGCTTTGTTTCTTTTGAACACTTCTTTTAGTTGTCTTTTTTCTTTTTGTAGCCAAGGGTATGCTCCTTTCAATGTCTTTCTAATATATTATACACAAAATCAAGGAACTAAGGAATCTAAGAAAGTATTTGTTCTAGAGTTTTACAGCGGTATTGTTTGACCATTCTCCCATATTTTCTATAAAATGAGTTTAAACTAAGTTGAAGATTTTCTTTTGTCCCATTACATATTTTTTATAATCAGGAGGTTTTATGATGAACAAGTTTTTTTATCAACTAAAAAATTTATTGAATGGAGATCCTAATTCAGAAAAAGAGGTTGCACCAATCTCTTCTTCCACCACCACTCCAATGAATGAACCAAATAATTTAAACATAAAAAAAATCCGCCTGATCGTGGAAGGTCGCGTACAAGGAGTCGGCTTCCGTTATACCACAAAACAAGTCGCTGATCGTATTGGAGTATTCGGAATCGTCCGAAATGAGAATGACGGGTCTGTCTACATTGAAGTTAATGGTGATCCTCAAAAAGTGGATAGTTTTATTGAAGAAATCAGACACTCTCCATCCCCTAGCGGAAAGGTGGCTCATGTTACATTAGAAGAAGATGCAAGTATTGAAGAACGTGTTAAATTTTCTATAACTAATTGAAAACCTGCATCGATTCCTGTATAGTTAGCCTTAGTATTAATTTTTAAACTATACGAAGGATTGTGAAAAATGATAAAAAACAAAAAATTGCAATTAACAGCAACACTTATGGGACTTATGCTTTTCCTTTCAGGATGTATGAGTTACGACACTAATGGAAATCCAACCGGCGTCATTTACGAATATTTAGTTGTTCCTTTACAACAATTGATCATTCGATTAGCTGATTTATTCGGCGGAAACTACGGTTTAGCGATCATCGCTATTACGATCATTGTCCGAATCATCATTCTGCCTATGAACTTAAGCCAATCTAAAAAAGCTATGGTCCAACAAGAAAAAATGGCCTTGGTCAAACCGGAAATGGATGAAATACAAGCAGCATTGAAAAATGCTGAAACGAATGAAGATAAAGCGGCTATCCAACAAGAAATGATGGAATTTTATAAAGCTAACGATATCAACATGCTTGGCGGAATCGGTTGTTTGCCACTATTGATCCAATTACCTGTCTTTACTGCGATGTACCAAGCGATCAATTTATCAAATGAAATCGCCAGCAGTACTTTCTTGGGCATCAACTTAGGACAACCTTATATTTTATTTGCTATCGTGGCAGGTGTGATTTATTTAGGACAAGCTTATGTTTCAATGCTGGGTATGAGTCCTGAACAAAAGAAACAATCTCGTACGATGATGTTTATGAGTCCTATCATGATTACAATGATTTCTTTCACTTCTCCAGCAGGTTTAGCTTTATACTGGATCGCAGGCGGAATTTTTGCTGTCATCCAATCTTTAGTCACTAACATGATTTTTAAACCAAAATTGAAAGCTCAGTTAAAAGAAGAATTTAAAAACAAACCAAAAGTAGAAGTCACTAAAAGACGTCCTACAACTAAAGAGCCTATCAACAATCAAAGTACTACACAACTTTCTTACCGCAACCATAATGGTCAAGGAAGAAATGCTGGGAAACAACAAAGAAACGAACGTTAATACGTAAAAAATCGTCAGTTGAATTTCAACTGACGATTTTTTTGTCTTCGTGAATAAATAGAAAAAGTGAGTGTTTTGTTTTTAAAGCTCAGAATCAATCTCTTTATAGATTGGAAGTGTGATTCTAAAAATAGAACCGTGATTCAATACACTATCTACAGAGATATTCCCCTTATATCCATGCAACAACTCTTTAGCAATAGACAAACCTAACCCATTTCCACCTTTATGTCGGCTTCGTGCTTTGTCTACTCTATAGAATCGATTAAAAATTTTATCTGCATCTTCAGGCGTCATTCCTTCGCCGAAATCTTGTATAGCAACATGGACAAATTTATCATCAGAAGCAATCGAAATATGCACTTCATTTCTGTCAGTTGAATATTTAACGGCATTATCCAACAATATGATTAAAATTTGTTCTAAGTGATGACGATAAATACTTACATAAATTTCTTCATTCAAATCGTCGTCCAAGTTAAAAACAAAGTTTGGATACAGCATTTTAAAATTGTTGTAATTTTGATGCACCACCTGCTTAATAGGTGTTTTTTCATTTTTATAATGAATCTCCACCTGCTCAGCTCGTGATAAATCCAGCATTTCTTGTACAAGAGTCTTCATACGCTCAACTTCCTGTAAGGATGCTGATAAAGACTCATCCAATATTTCCGGATCTTCTTTCCCCCAACGGTTCAACAATTTCAAATGCCCCTCCATGACCGCTACAGGAGTTCTTAATTCATGCGAAACATCCTCAACAAATTGTTTTTGTTGTTCGATATAGAGCTGCATTTTGTCAAGCATGTCATTGAATACTGTAGACAAATGAGCTAGCTCATCATTCGTATTTCCTAATGGAATCCGAGATTGAGATTGAGTATCTTTTCGGATGTCGTTCATGGTCATAGTCATCGTTTTTAATGGTTTTAAAAATTTGCTGGCTAACAAGAAACCGGTTATCCCGCTAAACAAAAGAGCAAAAAAACCAATAGCAAAAACGGCTGAAACGATTTGATCTGACATATGATGATAATCTTCTAAAGCATTTGTCACATGCACATACCCGATCAAAATACCGTTTTGGCTAGAATAGACCGGAGCTATGCCGGATATCCCTTCTTTGCCGTTGATATCGATCAACTGTACAGTTAGTTTGGCTTCTGGATCAAAGGATACATCACTAGGTCTAGATTCAAACAATAAGCGTGAAGTTGGACTATAAACTCTTACGACTACGCCTTCTTCGCTCATTTCAGCATATAGCGTATCTTGGTAATTTCCATCTTGACCAATAATCAGATTGCGTTGATCAAAATTTTCTTCGATTTCAAGAGCTGAAGGTGTGTAGGTCGGACTCAACGACTGATAGACGGTTGCTTTTGTCAAAACTGCTGATTCCACGTTCAGCCGGTTGGTTACACCGGTGATGACTTCTTTAACATTTTCATCTTCTTGACTAAACATGATTTGTCTAAAACTGTAAAAAATAGTCACAGAAAAAATCATATAAGTAAGGAAAATAGCAATTGCAACGATCAGCGACCATTTCCATTTCAGCGACGAAACACGTTTCGGTTTATTGCCTTCTTTATTCCTAGTTTTTAGGAAATTTTTCACGAACGCATCACATAACCTGTTCCGCGAACTGTTTGAATATAGCTTTCGTTTCCTGGAACATCAAGTTTATTACGTAAATAACGGATATAAACATCTACGACATTCGTTTCTACTTCTGTTTCGTAGCCCCACACTTTATTCAATAAAACATCTCTTGATAAAACGATATTTACGTTTTCCATTAATTCTAATAACAATTCGTATTCACGTTTTGTTAATTCAATAACCTCTTCGCCTCTGCGAACAATACGGTTCTCTTTTTCCACCACTAAATCGCGATAATGTACTGTAGTTTGTTTTGTCATATTTTGTTCGCCTTCGATATCGATACGACGTAACAATGCGCGTAAACGAGCCAGCAATTCTTCGATTGCAAAAGGTTTTACAATATAATCGTCTGCCCCATGATCTAATCCCGAAACTCTGTCTATCACTGAATCACGTGCAGTCATCATGATAATAGGCACGTTGCTGACTTGACGAATACGACGACAAACATCGATTCCGTTCAATTCCGGCAACATCACGTCTAGTAAAATGACATCCCACGATTCTTTCTCATCTAATGCAGCTTCCAACCCATTACGACCATCATAACGAACGTCAGTTTCATAGCCTTCATGTTTCAGTTCTAATTCTACAAATCTTGCCAAGTTTTTTTCATCTTCAATAATCAGTACTCTACTCATAGAGATAATCTCGCTCCTTTTTTATCCGCATGTATAACACGCCTTTGTTACAATAGCACTATTTATTAAACTTCTCAATGGGATTTTTCATTTCTCTTTTATTATTTTACCATAAATTAGAATAAAATGAGAATAACAATTCTTTATTTCACACCTTTTCTTTCAAACATGGCGGAATTTTAAACAAATAAGTGAATCATGCGGAGTCAACTTATTCCTAAACATTCGTAAAGACAGGATTAGGAATAATGCCCTAATCCTGTCTTTACTATAATACTTGTCTAATTTGACCTTTTTGTACTGATTACAGTTCTTCTTGACCTTTATCTCCATACCAGTCAAAGTGGAATGTACCCTCTTTGTCTTTACGTTCATAAGTGTGTGCTCCGAAGTAATCGCGTTGAGCTTGAATAATATTAGCCGGCAAATCTGCACTACGATAAGAATCGTAGTAAGCAATTGCTGAAGAGAATGTTGGGATCGGAACACCAGATTTAACAGCGATACCGATGATATCACGAACAGAATCTTGATAGTTCTTAGTAATATCCATGAAATATTCATCTAAAACCAAGTTTTTCAATTCAGGATTGCGATCATATGCATTAGTGATTTCTTGTAAGAAACGAGCGCGAATAATACAACCCGCACGGAAAATCTTCGCGATTTCTCCATATTGCAAGTTCCAATCGTATTCTTCACTAGCTGTACGCATTTGTGCAAATCCTTGAGCATAGCTCATGATCTTGCTGAAGTACAATGCTTGACGAATTTTTTCGACCAATTCTTTTTTATCACCGTCAAATGAGTATGCAGCAGGTTTTGGCAATACTTTGCTCGCTTCTACACGTTCACTCTTCAAAGCAGAAATATAACGAGCAAATACAGATTCAGTGATCAATGGAAGTGGAACACCTAGATCTAATGCACTTTGAGAAGTCCATTTTCCAGTTCCTTTGTTTCCTGCACGGTCTAAAATGATTTCTACCATCGGTTTACCTGTTTCAGGATCTTTCTTAGTCAATGCATCTGCTGTGATTTCAATCAAGAAACTGTCTAACTCACCTTGGTTCCATTCTCTAAAGACTTCTGCGATCTCTTCGACAGATAACCCCACAACTTCTCGCAATAGATGATAAGATTCAGCAATCAATTGCATATCTCCGTATTCGATACCATTGTGGACCATTTTTACATAGTGCCCTGCACCGTTTGGTCCAATATAAGCCACACATGGCTCGCCATCGCTTGGTGCTTTAGCAGCGATTTGTTCTAAAATAGGTGCTACTAAATCGTAAGCTTCTTTTTGTCCACCTGGCATAATAGCCGGTCCTTTCAAAGCTCCTTCTTCCCCACCTGAAACTCCAGTTCCGATGAAATTGATGCCTGATTCAGCTAATTCTTCGCTGCGGCGAATCGTATCTTTGAAGAAAGTGTTTCCTCCATCAATCAAAACATCGCCTTTGTCTAAATGCGGTAATAAAGACTGGATCACTAAATCAGTACCTTTTCCAGCTTGAACCATCAAAACAATACGTCTTGGTGTTTCTAGTGAATCCACAAATTCTTCAATCGTTTCAGTCAAAACTAATTTTTTCCCTGGATTTTCTTCGATCACTGCTGTTGATTTTGCAGTCGTACGGTTGTAGATGGAAACAGAGTAACCTCTGCTTTCAATATTCAACGCTAAATTTTTTCCCATTACAGCCATACCTACAACACCGATTTGTTGTTTATTCATGTAATATATTCTCCCTTCAAAGCTATCAGTATCTTATTTATGAAGCTAAACATTCCTTCTTAATTCTAGCAGACAATCACTAAATATTAAAGCTACATTGTTTTTTTTATTTAACAGCTGCTAAACAAAAAAACGTTAAGCAATGCTGATACTAGTTTATCGTTTATAAGGTACAATAGCTATAAGGCTTTCAATATAAAATACGGCGGTGTATAAATATGATTCATTACTTAAATCGAGATGAAAAAGGCAGTTTCCTGCCTAATAATGATCCTGAAACAACTTCTTCCGATTGGATTCACATCAGTCAAGCAAATGAAGAAGATATCCTTCATTTAGCGAATATGTATCACTTTCCAAAAGACTACCTGACAGGAGCCTTTGATATCGACGAGATTTCACGTTACGAAAAATTAGGCAAACAATATGATGATACTCCTAGTTTAATCGTTCTCTTATACCCTTTAAAGACAAAAAGCCAATTAAATCTAACAGAATATGTTACTCGTCCTTTATCTATCATCACGGCGGAAGATACTCTGATCACAGCTACACATGACACGCCTGAATTTTTAAAAACCTTTATGCATTATGATGAAGACAACCTCAATAATTTTGAAACAGCTGATCAATTTGTCTTAAAAGCAGCTATGCATATTGCTTCTTTATTTATTACCTATTTAAAAGAAATCAATGAATCTACAAATAATTTAGAGATTCAATTACAATCTTCTTCTAAATCGCAATATTTATTTGATTTGATGGAGCTGCAAAAAAGTCTCGTGTTCATTGATACTGCTTTAAAAAGCAACCATCCTATTATTGATCGCTTAAAAGAGCTGGAAGACTTTACTGCAAATCCAAAAGATGACGAACTGCTGCGAGATGTCATGGTAGAAAACCGCCAAGCCGAAATGATGGCTTCTCAAACTTACCGTCTACTGAATCAATTAAGCAGCACTTTCTCGTCCGTTATTTCTAATAACTTAAATATGGTTGTAAAATTTCTAACTTCTATTACTTTCATTTTTACCATTCCTACACTGATTGGTTCACTTTGGGGAATGAACGTACCTGTTCCTTTTGAAGAATCCCCCTTTGGCTTTTGGATTCTTCTTTTTGGGACTTTAGTTATACTAGCTGTGACAGCTTATTGGATGAAAAAGAATGAGTTTTTCTAAAGTTTCTTTAAAGTCCCTTGTAAATATGCGAGCAGTTATTGTAAACTAATCAAAAGCGCGTATGGAAGTGAGGAGAATCTGCTTGAACAATCAAAAAAAATCAAAGAAAACAAATAAAGGCTTAAGAATTTTCATTCTAATCATCATATTTGCCATGTTAGGTTCTGGCCTTTTATCAGTCCTTTACACATTAATGAATTTTGTTTAGTCTATAAACCACTTAACAAACAGAAAAGTCGTACGAAAACCTTAATCGGTTTTTCGTACGACTTTTTTTATTTGATCTATTTTTGTCTTTTATTTTCACGTTTTTCTTTGTATGCCAATTCTTTTAGTTCTTTAGCATGTTCTATCGACAATTTAGTGATTTCTGTACCAGCCAACATGCGAGCCAATTCATTGATTTGTTCCGCACTTTTCAGTTTGTTCACACTGGTTTCTGTACGATCTTCCACGACAGCTTTTGATATATACAAATGATTATCGGCCATTGCGGCTACTTGAGGAAGATGAGTAATACAAAGCACTTGTGAATGCACAGCTACTTTATAAATCTTATTCGCTATTGCTTGTGCAACTCGTCCGCTCACTCCTGTATCCACCTCATCAAAAATAATACTGGTAATGCCTTGAGTTTTTGAGAAGACTGTTTTTAAAGCCAGCATTACACGGGATAATTCTCCTCCTGAAGCAACTCTTGCTAAAGGTTTTAAAGGTTCTCCCAAATTGGTAGCAATATAAAATTCAACATGATCCAGTCCAGACTCATAGATAGCCTTCTCGCCTTCTTTTGACGAAATAAACCGCGCTTCGAATTGGACTTTGTCCATATACAATTCTTTTAATTGTTCTTGGATAGCTGTTTGTAGTTGGTCGGCTGTTTCTTTTCTTTTGCGAGTCAACTGCTTCCCTTGATTGATCACTTCTTTTTTGATCGTATCAAGTTCTTCTGTTAATTTTGATAAATGAGTTTCACGGTTTAAAATATTTCCCAATTCAATCGAAATCTCTTCATAATAGTCCAAGATTTCTTTTATAGTTTCCCCATATTTACGTTTTAATTGTTGAATCGTTTCCAATCTTTTTTCGATTTCATTCAATCGATTTTCATCGTAAGCTAATTGATCTTGTTCTTTTAGAATGTCACTCGCTGCTTCTTGCAGTTGAAAGTAACTATTAGATACAACCTCTGAAATCCTTTTATAAGAAGGATCGATATCTTCTATTGATTCAAGCGATGACATAGCATTTCCTGCTAAATCGACGCCTCCATATTCTTCTCCTTGTAAAGCTTCATACGCTGTACTCAAAGATTCTACGATTTTTTGGTAATTGGTAAGCAGATTTTTTTCTTCTTCTAATGTAATGTCTTCTCCAACCGACAGTTCTGCCATTTCGATTTCATTGGTCTGGAATCGCAGCATATCTACTCGTTGAGCAAGTTCTTGTTCACTAGATTGGCTATTTAAAACCTTTTTTTCGATTTCTTTGTACTCTTGATAAATCTTACTGTAAGTTTTCTTTAATGCAATTAATTCTTCATCGCCAAATTGATCGAGCATATTCAAATGTCTTTCAGAATGCATCAATTCTTGATGTTCACTTTGTCCATGAATATCAATCAGGCTTTCACCGATCTCGCGTAAAGTAGCAATATTCACTAAGCGCCCATTCACTCGGCAAACGTTTCGACCACTTCGATGAATATCTCTTTGAATGATGAGAGTTTCTTCTTCGATATCGATTTGATATTTATCCAGTAAAGCATGAGTAGCAGGATTCCCCTCTACTGCAAATTGTCCTTCTAAGGTGCATTTTTCTGCGCCATGTCGAATAAACTCGCTGGATCCTCTGCCTCCAGCGATCAGTCCTACAGCGTCGATAATGATGGACTTCCCAGCACCTGTTTCACCTGTAAGTACGGTCATTCCTTTTTCAAAGCTCAAAGCTAAGTCGTGAATAATAGCAAAATTCCTAATAGCTAATTCTTGTAACACACTAACTACCTCCATTAAACTTCTCTAGCAGTTAAATCAATTGAATAATCTGTTCTTTTAAATTCAAGGCATCTGCTGAAGAACGACAAATCACCAACAACGTATCATCTCCGGCTATCGTTCCAAAAACTCCCTCAAAATTGGATGCGTCCATTAAAGCGCCTAAGGCAAATGAATTTCCAGGTATAGTATGAATAATCACAAAATAATCTTGGTAGTCTATTGAAATAAAAGCGTCATGCAACAATCGTTCTAACTTTTTTGAAGTATCATAATTCATGTCCGGAGGCATACTGTATCTGTATCCTCCAGCTGGAGCAGGTATTTTTATCAGGTGCAGTTCTTTGATATCACGAGATATTGTAGCTTGTGTCACTTCAATACCTTTCTCATGTAATATACGCACAAAATCCTCTTGTTTTTCAATGACATACTCTTCAATAATTTCTTTCAACAACCGATGACGATCCTTTTTCTTCATACTCCCCCACCTCATCTTATGCAAACTATGTATTGATTTTTTTCTTTATTCTATCCTACTTGTTTAAAATTAGAAAGATAAATTTAAAAAGAATCTTGATTTTGAGGTAAATGTGAGCATATTTCGGCCTTTTAGTGAACACTCGTTTTTTATTGAATACAATTTAGTACTTTGAAAAAAAGTAAAGGATTTTGCATATTAAAAAGCAAAATCCTTTATCGTAATTGATTGTATTTTATTATAGTTGCTAAATAAACCGTTGATGAGCTCTGTCGATGACTTTCGAGATATCTACCGACTCACTGGTTTCACCTGTATCCTTTTTTGAAGACCTCAAATGTGCCAAGAATTCGATGTTTCCTTCTCCACCTGTAATAGGCGAAAAATCCAATCCCAATACATCGTATCCTTCTTGAACTGCAAAATTTAAAATACTGTCTAAAACTTTTTTATGAATGTTTCTATCCTTGACAATTCCTTTAGGTCCGATTTCATCTCTGTCTGCTTCGAATTGAGGCTTGATTAACGCAAAAACATCTCCGTTTTCTTTTAGGATCTGTTTTAAAACCGGCAAAATCAGCTTCAGTGAAATAAAAGACACATCAATAGAAGCAATAGATGGTTTACCATGCGTAAAATCTTCCGGTTTACTGTAGCGAAAATTCGTTTGCTCCATAACGATTACTCTAGGATCTTGGCGTAATTTCCAGGCTAACTGATTGGTTCCAACATCCAAAGCATAACTTAACTGAGCTCCGTGTTGTAAAGCTGCATCTGTAAAGCCGCCTGTAGAAGATCCGATATCCAATAAGATTTTATTTTTTATGTCTACATCAAATAAATGGATAGCCTTTTCTAATTTATAACCGCCGCGACTAACATAGGGAGAAGATTTACCTTTAATTCTGAACATCGTTTCTAAAGAAAATAATTCTCCAGCGTGATCCACGCGTTCATTTTTATCGGTAATGACTTTTCCAGTCATGATAATTCGTTGAGCTTTGTCTATCGACTCAGCAAAACCTTGCTGCACCAACAACTTGTCTGCGCGTTCTTTTTTCATTTTTTCACCTGATCATCTGTGATTCTTAATAACGTTACCATATCTTTCAATAAACTCATATCGATGTGCTTGTTTTCAGGCTGGTATTCTTTTTCGATTTGAGAGGCAACAGCTGACGCCTCATCCAATTCTTTTTCTAACGCATTTTTAGCGCCCTCTAATGTCAATAGGTTAGGATAGGTACTCTTACTGTGCTGTTCATCTTGTCCGGTATTTTTCCCTAGTTCTTTTGCATCTCCGATAACATCCAAAATATCATCTTTGATTTGGAAAGCTAGACCAAAACATTCAGCAAATCGAATCAATTGCTGTTGTACATGCTCTGGTGCTTCGGCTAAAACACTTCCTGCATAAACGGCAAATTTGATCAACTCACCGGTTTTTTTGTCATGAACTTGTTTCAAAGCTTCTAAAGATAAAGATTGATTTTCGCCTTCAATATCTTCGATTTGACCTTCTACCATCCCATTCGCACCTGCAGCTTTTGCCAAAGCAATTATTAATGCTGCTTTTTGCTCAAGAGATATCTCGCTTCTTCCAACGATTTCAAACGCTTGAGTCAGAAGTGCGTCTCCTGCCAAAATGGCTACTGCTTCGCCATAGACGATATGATTAGTAGGCTTCCCGCGTCTTAATTCATCGTTGTCCATAGTTGGAAGATCGTCATGAATCAGTGAGTAAGTATGCACATATTCTAAAGCAGCTGCTGTATCATAACCCTTTTCTACTTCTCCGCCTAATGATTTGATTACAGCTAAAACAAGCAAAGGACGGATTCTTTTTCCTCCAGCTGATAACGAATAGTTCATCGCTTGATATAAGGTTCCTTTTGTATCTTGTGTTTTGTCTAACCACTCCAGCATTTTTTTTTCTACTTTAGGGAGTTCTTCTTTTCTAAATAAACTAAATTCCATAAGAGTTTCTCCTTTTCTTAGTTCGCATCTAACTCTTGATCGAATATAGTTTCTTCGCCGTTCTCATTAACAATCTTCGTCAAAGTCGTTTCTGCATTTTCTAATTTATCTTTACATAACTTGCTCAAAGCTACACCTTTTTGAAATTGGTTCAAGGCTTCTTCTAAAGGGACATCCCCTTGTTCTAATTGAGCCACGATTTGTTCCAATTGTTGCATAGCTTCTTCAAATTTCAAATTTTCTATTTCAGTTGCTGCATCTTTTTTAGCCATGTGTATCCTCCGTTTTTTCCGTAACTTTTGCGGTTAATTTTCCATCTGAGAGATGAATATCAATTGTGTCTCCCTCATTTACATCATTTGTTGATTTGATGATCGTTTCACCTTTTAACGCGTAACTGTATCCACGGTGCATGATCTTCAATGGACTTAAATAGTCCAAAGATTGGATACCATAGTCTAAGCGCTGTTGTTGAGCTTCCATATATCGATTGACTTGTACAGTTAGTTGAGCACTTAATTGATTCAAATTGTCTTCTTTCTGCCGAACTAGATGGAGTGGGTTTTGACTTTGCAACTGCATCTTGTAGACTCGTAGATCTTGTTGGTACGAAGTGATTTTCTCTGACATTTCGCGCTCTAACCGCTCAGTCAGCAAATCCAGATTTTGCGTATATCCTTCGTACAAACGTTGAGGTTGTCTGAACACATATGAATTTAAACTGTGTTTCAAACGTTCTTCAGCACGTTCGACTTTTCTTTGGTAACTTTTTAGTAAACGCAAATATACTTGGTCGATTTTCAAGATTTCTTCTGTCAGTTGCGGAACCGCCAACTCAGCCGCAGCTGTAGGCGTGGCTGCTCGAACATCGGCTACTAAGTCGGCAATCGTAATATCTGTTTCATGACCGACAGAAGAAATGACGGGTGTTTGAGCTGCGAAAATTGCCCGAGCTACTTTTTCTTCATTAAATGGCCAAAGATCTTCTATTGACCCCCCACCCCTGGCGATGATCAAAGTATCAAAATCGCCTTTTTCTTCTACTTGACGAATACTTTCTACTATAGTGTTCGCAGCTTGTTTGCCTTGTACTTTAGTAGGAAACAAGACTAATTCAGCAATCGGAAATCTTCTTTTAACGGTCGTCATAATGTCTCTTATGACTGCTCCGCTAGGACTTGTAACGACAGCTATCCTTTTTGGAAACGTCGGCAACAATTTCTTTGGTGCATCAAATAGCCCTTCGTTTTTCAACTTTTTCTTCATTTCTTCTAAAGCTTGGTATAAAGCTCCAACACCATCCGGCTCCATATGTTCGATATAAATTTGATATTTCCCTTGGTCTGAGTATACCGAAACACGCCCTATAACTAAGACTTTCATTCCTTCTTCTGGAGTGAACTTCAATCGTTGATAAGCGGATTTAAACATCGTTGCAGAAATGACTGCATTGTTATCCTTTAGACTGAAGTATTGGTGTCCTGGTCTGTTGCGGAAATTAGATATCTCTCCCGTCAAATAGACTCTTTCTAGATATGGATCTACATCAAATTTTCTTTTGATATATTTGGTTAGTGTGGAGACTGTTAAATACTCATTTGACATGCATACACTCCTATAACTAATTTAACAGCTCTTTGGCGCTCTCTATCGTTTGATACATCAGCATTGTTATTGTCATTGGACCTACCCCTTTTGGAACAGGCGTAAGGTAACCCGCAATTTCTTGCACTTCATCACTCTTTACATCGCCGATCAATTTCCCGTTTTCATCTCTGTTCATTCCAACATCTATAACTACTGCTCCTGGCTTCACAAAATCTTTCGTGATCATATGTCCTCGCCCAATAGCAACGATCAATATATCAGCCTCTTTGGCTACGGCGGCCAGATTTTTGGTTTTGGAATGAGCGATGGTAACAGTCGCATTTTTCATCAATAAAAGCTGTGCCATAGGCTTTCCAACAATATTGCTTCTGCCAATCACGACAGCATTCTTTCCTTCAATGTCGATCTCATAACGCTGAAGCAACTTCATGATTCCGTATGGTGTACAAGGAATTCGGTCAGGCTGACCAATAACTAATTTCCCCATGTTGATTGGATGAAAACCATCTACATCTTTTTCTGGACGAATAGCATTCAAGATTTTAGTAGAATCAATATGTTTCGGCAACGGTAATTGGACCAGTATTCCATGAAAATGATCATCTTTATTTAAACGATCGATCACTCGCAATAATTCCATTTCAGTGATTTTGTCAGGATACTTTTCCACCACAGAATGGATGCCCAACGTCTTTGCTCTTTTTTCTTTATTTTTCACATATGTTTGACTAGCAGAATCTTCTCCTACTAATACAACTGCTAATCCAGGGATAACATTCTTTTCTTTTAATTTGATGACGTCAATTTTCATTTCTTCATTCAGTTCATCTGACAATAGTTTCCCGCTCATTATCGTTGCTACCATTTCTATCACCTCATGTTCAAATTATCTATCTATAGTCTACCATAGTCTGTCTAGGATTTTTCTTATAAACATCATTTATTTAAGGTTCAAAGTCCTGAATTGTTCAGTCAAGAAGCAATGAAAGATAGCTTGAAATCATTTGATACAGCTTGAGAGATGCTTTTGAATTTTCCCCTAAAACGGACTTTTTTACGTCTGAACAAGATCAAACTATTTGAACGTCTTTTTGTGCCCAATCTTTTATAGACTCATCCACTACTAAGCGAGCCCTCAGCATGATAGCACGAGCACTATTCACATACTGAGTTCCTTTGATCAGTTGACCGTGCACATAAAAACCTTTCAACTGACCATAGCGAGGACTGATCACTTCTGCATTTGGCCAGCTTACTTGTATCCCACCAAAATTTGAACTTTGGATAATTTCCTCATCAATCAGCTGATTGATCAACTCCTTTTGATATAAGCTTGGTTTCATAGCTAAATCATGTCCTGTTGCATTGATAAGATAGTCTACTTGGATCACTTTTGCATTCTTTAAAAGCATGTTAAAACCCGACTTTGTAACTTCAACATTCTGTAAACCAGTCACAACATCCACTTCTCCACTATCCCACCATGCCAATAAAGACTGAAGAGACTCTTTAGGCATGGGAGTTCGGAAATGATTAAACTGGGATTCGTAAAGAGAAAAGAATATTTTTTTGTCTTCAACGGTTAAAGCTTGAAGAAATTCTGCTAAGTAAGGGTCGAATTTGTAAATAATCGTTTGCAATGCACTTAACTGATTCCCTTTTAAAAGCTGAGCTTTTAGTTGATCTTTCGTTCCTTTTCCATACAACATCTGCAACTCTTTAACATCTATTTCATTACTAAAGCATTCTAAATAAAACCATTCTTTTATCGTTTCTAACGGGACATGACCGTTATATTCTTTTTTTGCACGATTCAAATTTTCCATAGTCAAATAGTGCAAAGTCAATTCACTTTCCAACTCTCGGTATAAAGAAAATCTACCCGTTCGAGAAAAAAATTGGATCTTGTACTCTTTATTTCGAGATTTTAAAAACCTCATTATATCAATACTTGTCAGACCTGTTCCAATGATTCCGACACGAGCTCTAGAAGGAATCACTGATAGAGACTCTTGTAAGGGATAAGGGTGGTAATAATAATTATTTTCACCAATCAACTGGTAAGGATCTTGGTACGGCAAATGTCCTGTACACAAATGTACTATGTCGTATCTCTCTGATGTAGATGCCGTTTTAATGATATAGTTCCCATTCTTTTCTACTCTTACAGTGAGTACATACTCATAGATGATAGTAGGTTTGATCGCTTTTACAGCTTTCTTTAAATGTTCTTTGAGGTATTCTCCATACCAAGATCGAGGAAAATTTTCTTTAGCTCCATCAGCTATTCCTTTTTCCCTGTTAAGCCAGTTGACAAAATCAAGAGCATCTTCTGGAATCAAACTCATGGTGTCTGCTGTTTGATTGATCAATAACTGTTCATCATCATGTTGAAAAGGCAAGCCGGTCCCAAATGTCTTTTGCTGATCGTAAATCACTACTTCACAGTCTACATAATAAGAGTTCTTGAGCAGTGCATTCAGTACACTTACTCCAGCTACCCCTGCTCCTATAATCGCTATTTTCCTCATACACCTAGTTCTTCCTATTCTTTTACATACACTATTTTTTTCATCTTTCAGTGTAACATTGTGCTTTTATTTTTTTAAGCTTTCTTTTAGTTGCATTTTCAAAAAATAAAAAAAAGAGGACTAATCCTCTTTTTTCTCTTCGATCATATTAGATAAAATACCATTGACGAATTTGCTGGATTTTTCATCGCTGTAACGTTTGATAATTTCCAAGGCTTCGTTCAATGCTACTTTATTAGGTACCTCTTCTACAAAAAGCATTTCATATACAGCAATTCGCATTACTAAAAGATCTGTTTTTGCCAGACGATTGATAGACCAGTTTTTCAAATGACTGTTGATTTTGCTGTCAATCACTTGTTGCTGTTCAATAACGCCTGATACCAATTCATTCAGGTACGAGGGAATCTCAATATCTTCAAGCTCTTCCTTGTCTTCGGAATTGTTGGCTAATGCTTTTTGCATAGCTACTTCTTTAGACAAATCTTCATTCGCAGACAATTGAAAAAGTGATTGCAGCGCTTTTTCTCTTATATCTCGTCTTGTAAGACTCACTCTTCTTCACCGTCTTCATCCATTATATTTAACAAGTCGCTGATAGCTGACTTTTCAGGTACGATACCCACAATATGAATATTCACTTCGTTCAATTCAATATCTGTCATTTGCAGTAATTGATCTCGTACTTTGCTTTGAATCTCTAGTGCTACAGATGGGACTGAGACTCCATATTTGAAGTAACAGTAAATGTCTACTTTCAAACCTTCTTCATCTTGTGTCAAGTGTACCCCTTTTTTGTGGTTCACACGACCAAATAATTCGGTTACGCCTGAAGCTAATTTGCCTTGCATAGCGTAAACGCCATCAACTTCGTTGGCTGCAATACCAGAAATCACTTCAATAACTTCTGGAGCTACTTCTATCTCTCCAAGTGATCCTTTAGTATCATTTACAGCATATGTTGAATCTTGAGCCATAAAAACCCTCCTCCTTTTCTTCTATCACGATAATAAATCTTAGTTGAGCAGTATGGAATGCTTAAGCTCTAGAAACGTATGATCCATCTTGTGTATTGACGATCAACACATCATCCACATTGACAAAGAACGGTACGTTAACAGATGTTCCTGTTTCTAATACAGCTGGTTTTGTTCCGCCTGAAGAAGTATCTCCACGGATACCAGGTTCTGTTTCAACAACTTTTAATTCTACTGTATTAGGAAGCTCTACTCCCAATGTCTCTGAGCCAAACATGATGACGTGAACTTCCATATTTTCTTTCAAGTATTTTAGTTCGTCTGTAATAGAATCACCTGGTAATTCTATTTGCTCGTAATTTTCGGTATCCATGAATACGTATGAGCCGGAATTTTCATACAAATATTGCATGCGGCGGTTATCGATTTGTGCTTTTCCTACTTTTTCTCCCGCACGGAAAGTTTTTTCTTGCATTGCACCAGTACGTAAGTTTTTTAGCTTAGAGCGGACAAATGCTGCACCTTTTCCTGGTTTAACATGTTGGAAATCCACGACACGCCAAAGACCTCCGTCTACTTCAATGGTTAAACCCGTTTTAAAATCATTTACTGAAATCATTTAATTTCCTCCTACAATCCTTTATCATTCTTCTCCAGTTTACCATGTTTTAAGCGTTCTGACTATTAATAATCCTAATAGGATTAAAGAATAATCAACTCTTTAGGAGAATGTACAAGGACTTCGTTTCCAGTTTCAGTAATCACTAAATCATCTTCAATTCGAACCCCACCTAAGTCTGGGAAATAAAGACCAGGTTCATTCGTGATAACATTTCCTGGTACAAAAGCTTTTTCAGCTAGACGAGAAACATTTGGGCCTTCATGGATCTCAAGACCAATTCCATGTCCTGTAGAGTGACCAAACGCATCTGCAAACCCATATTTTGCAAAATAGTTACGAGCAACAGCGTCTAGTTCAACACCTGTAATTCCAGGTTTAGCCGCTTCATTGACCATCAACTGAGCATCTAAAACCAACTGATGAATGTCTTTCAATTTTTGACCTGGATCTCCAATGGCAAATGTACGTGTCATATCTGAAACATATCCTTGGTAGTAACAGCCAAAATCTAACGTGATCATGTCTCCCATTTCAATTCGTTTTTCGCTGGCTACTCCATGCGGCATAGCAGAACGAACTCCGCTAGCTACAATCGTATCAAATGAGACTCCTGTTGCGCCTAAGCTGCGCATATGAAAATCTAGCTTATTTGCTACTTCAATTTCCGTCAAACCTGTTTTTATTTCTCCAAGAATAAATTTAAATGCTGAATCAGCAATCTCACAAGCTTTTCTGATTGTTGCAATTTCATTTTCATCTTTTACTTCACGCAATTCTTCTACTAATCCAGCGACCGGGACCAGTTCACATGGAATAATTTCTTTTAATAATTCATAGATATTGAAAGTAATAAAATTTTCTTCAAATCCTAATTGGTCAATTGAATCTTTTGTTACGATTCTAGAAACTTCATCATAAATTGAACCAAAATTTTGAACAATTTCAAAATCAATCGCTTGAGTACTTGCTTGTTGAGTATATCTAAAGTCAGTTACAAAATAGGCCTTATTCAAAGTAATTACTGCTAGCCCTGTTGTTCCTGTAAAGTTAGAAACATAACGCAAATTGTAAGGACTAGTAATCAATAATGCGTCTAATCCTTTATTTCTCATTTCAGTTCGTAATCTATCTAATCGTGTCATTCCACTTCACTCCTTAATTTTACATCTACTTACAGTATACACCACTTGTATCGTCTTAAAAACCAATACTATGGCTAAAGTAAGACAAGCAAAAAAATAACTGCCTCTTAAAGAAAGAGACAATTATTTCTGGTTTCTATTTTTCACTCTAAACATTCAACTTGCCGCGCAGTTTCTATTTGTTTCTTATGGTAAATTTGAATTTTCTTCAGTTTCACCTGTTTTGCTTTCTAAAGTTGGGATAATCATCTGTTTGTCTAAAGAAAATTGATTAGTCGTCACTGCTTTCAATTGATAATGCGTCGAATCTAGTTTTGTAATATAGACTTTTCCGTTGTTAAATGTAACCGTGCCTGTTTGAAGCATTTCTGTATCCATTGAGCTGAACAGCAATTCTCTTTCTGTATAAGACAACATACTTTTAGCTTCGTAAGCTTCTGTTGTTGCGAGCAGTTGATACATTTGATTTCGATAAACTTGAACACTTCCCAACATGACTACAATTAATAAAAACACAAAGACAATTATAGAAGGCAATATTGCTCCTTTTTCATTCATCATTAGTCCCCTTTATATGATCAGTAAGATCAATTTGAGATTGGTATGATTCTCCATTTATGAATTCTACTTTGATCGTTAAAAATGACTGGTCTAAATGAAAATAAACCTCTTTCAATTTCATCAACATAGGCTGGTATCCTTCATTACCCACTTTTCGAAGAAGTTTTTGGAGTCTTCTTTCATAGGACACTATTTCTACTCCGTCAGTTTTTGGAACCGGCCGGTTAAAAGTGATTTTCTCACTTTGTACTTCTTTTAATTGGCTTTCTTTTAAATCAAATTCAAATTGATTTAAAAATAAGTGCCATTCTAATTGCCTATCTGATAATTGTGCATCTTGGATAGAACTCAATTGTTTAGCAGCTACAGAAAATAAAGACAAACAAAGCGTAAAAATAAATAAAGCGGCTACAGCTTCAATAAGTGTGAATCCTTTAGGGTTTAGAGGACACAATGTTGAAGTTTTCCAATTGCAGAGTCCATACTTGTTCTTCTTCATAGACCCATATTCCTTTTCGGCCACTAACTGTTTTTTCGCTAATGTTATATATCTTGCCATTTGTTTTCCATTCCTCATCCATTGTCTCTTCCACTACTGATTTTTGAATTTGCTCACAACCGATTCTAGCCATTTCCAACTCATTCCTAGCTAAATGAAGAGTGGTTAGCAGATTGACCAGCATAGGTAAGTAAATCATCAAGCACGTTGTGATCAATACCCAAGACAAGACCGCTTCGAAAAGCAAGAAGCCTTTTTCGTTCATCCTGTTATTCCCATTCATAACGGCCACTTCCCATTTGGAACTTGAATACAGCTCTTTTTCCGTCAATAACAAAAGACATAGAATCTAGGTTTCTGATATTGCCGCTTCCTCCGAGAAAGTGAAAGACTTTTGTTGTACTCAGAGCTGAGACAGAAGCAGGGAAAATCAATGTATGATTAAAAGAGTGCTCCGGACTATTTAACAAACTAAATTGTATTTTTTTGTTTTGACGAGACAATTCCATCTTTGTCATTTTACCTGACAGTACAGCATAATTTTGTGTAGCTGTAATACTGCTTTCCAATTGGTGTTTGAAAAGTTCCCCTTCTGTTGCAGAAATTACTTTTCTAGAAAGTAAAGGTGGGATCAAGAGTAAGCTGGCAGCAATTGCTAAAGCCAACAAGCTTTCCAGTAATAAAAAACCTTTTTGATTGTTGAGCATAACCTCTACCTCCACCTATTTGCCTTTTAATGCCACTTGTCCATTAGTGACTGTTAAAATAGATTTGGCTTGTTCGAATTGATTTTCACTTAAATATTTGTCTTCGTGTAGAGAACTGAACGTATTTTCATTTGTCAATCCAGCTTCTCCTTCATTCATCGTGTACAGATCCAATTGCGTTTGGACTACTGTAACAAACGCTTCATTCCCTTTTGTATCAATCGATTCTTTATTTTTGGAAATATTAGGAATAATCAGCAGCATGATCACTGAAATAACAAAAAGAACAATGATCATTTCAATTAATGTGAACCCTTTATCAGATAATTTTGGGACTTTTTTCAAAACGTTTCCCCCTCAAATAAACTATACATAGGCAACAACAAAGCTAAGTAAACACATAAAATAATGAGCGCTATCAAAACAAACATGATTGGTTGAATATATGATAGATTCTTTTCTATTTTTTCAGTCAATTGCTGCTTGCAATCCTCTGAATAAACTGCTAATTCGCTACCTAATTGACTGGTAGCTTCTCCATGGAGGACGATCAACCCTAACTCTTCATTAAAAAAAGTGAATTCCTCCATTGATTGTTTAAAATTCTTTCCTTCCATCAAAGATTTCTCTATTCCCGATGCTACTTCTTGCATTAATTTTGTGGCCGAATTCGTCTGCATCAACTGAATCATCTCATTCAATTGCAAGCCGCTTTTAAATAATTGACTCCATTCATAACTAAAATAGCTTGTATAATATAATCGCATCATCCTTCCAAAATAAGGAATTGTTGTTAATGTGACTGCTTTTTTTATGGCAGATTGCTGATTAAGACGGTAGTAAAAAAAGCTTCCTATACTCCCAAGAAACAATACACAGAAAACTAGCAAATATGGGAAATATTGGACAAAAGATACGGCTAAAAACGTAATCACGGAGTTGTTTTTAGTATCTCCTATGCCTAACGATAATAAATTTGGCAGCAAGATCATTCGAATAGCCAACACGACTCCAGACATGAATCCTAATAAAAGAATAGGATACTGCAACAACTTAGAAAGCTGTCTTTCCTGTCGACTTTTTTCGCTCAGATATTTTCCGCTAGACTGTAGAGCTTCTGCAAAACGGCCGTGGATCAATGACAAATATATCTGTGCGGTAATACGTTCTGGAAACCCTACTTTTTTCAGCATCTCATCAAATCTTTTCCCGCCTTCCAGACCTGTTACAATAGTTCTTATCCACTCTTTTTCTTTTGGCATGATCGTTGCTAAAAATTGCAGCGCTTCTTTTAAAACAAATCCTTCTGCAGTCAATTTTGACAATTTCAATAAAAAAGAAGCTTGAACATTGTCTCGTTTGGCTTTATGGAATTTGGTATTTTTGACAATTTCCTTCGCTGATATATCCATATGAAGTCGCCTTTCTCAACAAACTATTAAATGTACGATTCAACGGGTAAGTTTCTTTATGACGTCCAACTTGCTCTAATTGCTCTTTGGATAAAACTTCATATAAGGCAGCTCTTTTGTCTGCAATGTCATAGTGTGGGCAAGATAAGTGGCAATCCCCTTGGCACAGCGGACAGAATCGCGGAATCAGTTTTTGATAAATGATTCCTAATAAAGACTGATGCAGCTGTTCTTTGGAGACTCCCAGTTCCTCAAGTCTAGAAAGGACGCCTAACGTGTTTTTAGCGTGTATGCTCGCCATGATCAAATGTCCAGTCAATGCTCCACGTATCGCCATTTTGGCTGTTTCTTCATCTCTGATTTCCCCAATGATCAATACATCTGGATGATGGCGTAAACTTGAACGCAGCAAAGTCGAATAGGAGATGCCAGCTTTTTCATTTACTTGGCATTGTAAAAAACTGGGTTCTTCTATTTCGACCGGATCTTCGACGGTGATAACTTGTATTTTTGACTAAAGAAGTACACAGAAGATAAAAGTTGATTTATAAGCGTTTGTTAAAAATAATTTGGATAACTAAAGATGAGAGATGATAAAAAGGGGCGCGTTCTGCCCCTTTTTTGCCCCTTTTATAAACTTAAAAATGAATATCTGTTTTTATGCGTATATTAAAAATAAAAAGGGAAGTTAGCAATGGATGAATTAATTTACGAGATTACCTCAGAAGATTCTTGTATTAAATTAGAGAGAAAAATGCATCTTTATTGTTTGTATGTATTTATGGATGAAAGTTTTTATTTTTATTATGATCAGTGTTTAACCACAACACTAGATAAAATGACGGTTTGGTTAAATCGTTTCCCCTTTTAAACTAAAAAAGCCCCTACCGATTATGGTAGAGGCTTTTGTTTTACTTATTCACTTTCTTATCCAACACTTTTTTAGTTGCTGGACCATAATCTCCATCAGCTTTAAGACCATTGACTGATTGGAACCTCTTAACTGCATCGGCAGTCTTAGTACCGTAGTAACCATCTATTCCATTATTCTTCGCACCTTTTTCAGGATAGAAGTAAATGCTTGCTAACGCTTCTTGAACCTGTCTGACGCCTGTACCGCTGAACTGTGGTTTCTTAACCCAATAAGTTGCATCTGGCAACGGGTACTTTTTAGCTGCAGGTTTAGCTGGTACTGCTTTTTTAGGATAGATACCATTTTTCTTCACTGATTTTAGTAATTGTTCGTTTTGAGCAGCAGTTCCGGTATAGTTTTTAATAGTGTGCAATTCAGCGATTTTTTTTCGATTCTTAAATGAGCTATCTTCTTTTTTTAGATCCAAATAGTCAACGATTGATTCCGGATTTTTAGCAACTGGTTTAGCTGCAGGTTTCGGAGCTGGTTTGCTCACTCCAGGAGTTGTCGCTTTAGAAATCTTTGAAACTAATCTAGGACGACTACCGGATCTTAATTGTGCAGTGGACAAACCACCAGTCATTTCTAAATGAGGATAGTCTGGAAATGACTTCCAATCTCCTCCCCAGCTGAAGCCTAAACTTTTTGCGATATTAGCTACTTCAATCCAGTCAGCTACCTGGTTAGCGTTCATGTCTTTTCTAATGTCCCAGTGTGCTATTTTGCCTTCTTTGTCCGTCAAGAAGTAATCAACCGCTAAACCGAAATTATGATTTGAATAACCACCACGCGCATTGGTCACTACGCTACCTGGTTTAGTTCTTCCTTTTGCGTACAGTGCATTCTGTTCTGCGTATGATCTGAAACCTGCAGATAATTGTACATAGATCCCTTTTTCATAGGCACGTCGAATGACTTCCAAAGCTGACTCTTTCACCACTGAATTCATTCCTGAACCCATATTTTTTGTTGACCGATCTAATAGTGTTTGCAACTCTACTACTGCCATGATTATTTTCCTCCTTTTTTAGGTGCGCTATAAGTTAAAGCTTGTTGACTGTCTGACAAACCAGTCGTCGTTGGATCAACTACTGCGTTATAGACTGAGACAGCTACCATCACCAAAACGTAAGGGTTAGATATAGCATCGACCATTAAGTCCAATAAAATAGCCCAAGACGTGATGTCCTGAGCTGTGATACCTGCATAAGTTAGTATTGGGATAAAGATGGCCACAATCAATTGAGCAATAAATTGCGGGTTTTTAAATCTGATTTTCCAGTTAATCTTCATGTTGTTTTCTCTCCTTTTTCCAGTCTTCCAATACAGAAATTCTGGTCTCGTGGTTGTATAAAAAAGTATTGTGCTTATTCATTTTTTCGTTCAGTTGCAATCTATCTCTAGCGCTTTCAGCTAAATTACTATTCAAAAGTTCTATTGATTTAGTCAATGGTTCCACCGTCTGTTTCAAAACTTCTGAATTCTCCCTTTGAATAATCTCTGCTATTTTTTTATCAGGATCGGACACCAACTTTTTATAAATCCAAATCAGTGCACTACCAATTATGATGATTCCTGAAATAATCGTAGCTGTCTCGGTAATGTATTTTAACCACTCCAATTTCTCACTCTCCTTTTTTCAATATAAAAAGGCAGCCGATTTCTCGACTACCTTTGTCACTATTATCTTCTTAAATCTTGTATCAAAACCTTGTTCGTTTTATATTTTTTACCATTAATATCTGTTACATAAAACCTAACTTTTTTATTTAGAATACTAGTCATAATTTCTTCTTCTACTACTATCTTTACAATGTTATTGCTTGAAAATTCATACGGCAACCCACGTCCCACAGTCTTATTTTCAGTATTCAAGACTCGAAAATAATCTTCACCATTTAGTTGGATAGTTTTCTTCCTAAAGTAATGATAATATCCAACACTTATAATAGTAAATGTACTCAAATTTTCTTTAGTTAAAATTATTTGATAAAATCTCCTCATTTTTTTCCCAATTGATAGTTGTGCATTCATTTTAGGTTTTGAATCTCTAGACGCTAAAACCAACGAGACCATCACCGCTCCTACTGTACCCACCCCACTTAACATATCCCATATATTCCCTAAATCATAAGTTACATTATCAATAATAGTTACCACTCCCATTTTTTATAATAAGTATATCAATACTATTTAAAAAAATGGGAATTATTTAACGCGCAGTTTGGTTCTATATTAATAAACATATCTGATAGTGCTCGCTATCTTTTGCCCTAATAGTTGTCTCCCTATAGCATTTGGATGGGTACCGTCATTTGCAGGGAAGTAGAACGATTCATTCCATGCGTTTAATCCTAAACCGAAAAATGTATCGGCTATAGGAATAAAAAGTTCTTTCCCAACTATGTTTAAACCTTCAACATAACCGCTCATCAACAATCCACTTCCATTTTTCCAGTTCGTAGAGTTTTCTGTACGGTCGTTTGTGGATCTAAAAATAGGAGCAGTAACCAATATTTTTAAGTTAGGATAGGCTTGCAATAATTTTCTGATGCTGTATCTTAATGCGCCTAGGTACGAAGCTTTGTCGTATTTGTCACTCGAATTATCTAAAGGATTGCTATTCAACCAATCGTTAGTACCGTAGCTAATAACGACGCAATAAACTTGAGTCCAATCAACTGCTTTCAGTCTGGCCACAGTGTTCTTAAAAGCAGCTGGAACTCCTGTTGCATTCTCCTGTATTGACCAGTTTCCAGTGGCAATAGCCTCTGCAACAGCTGTCATACTAAATTTAGCATATTCCGCATTAGGATGCGGACACATCATACAGCCACCGAAGCCTCCATTTATTGTGGTAGAACCCAATTCATCCGCTACAACATCGGATATGCTTGGATTCGTAGCTTCAATGATGCTATCACCTAAATTGACAACAATTTTACCTGCGTATTTACCTTGTTTTTCTTTTTCAATAGTAGCTTTAATTTCTTCAGATAAATTTTCATCCTCTATAATTAAATCTTTTATATTGTATTTTCGATTTGTTTTTACAATAGTAGCAGTCGCTACCCCTTTTGGATAAGGGCTTCTATTAGGATCGTTAACTGGAAAGTAAAAATCTTTTATATTTCCAATTACATAAGCAGTGTCTGTTGGAAAAGCTAGTTCTGTAACGACATCAGGATTCAATTCTTGAGAACTTATGCGAATATTTGCGCTCGTGAAAAAGATCCATGATTGGACTCCGAAACTTTTCATCGTAGCAAAATCGCCTTTAGTTATTTTTCCAGTAGCCTTATATGTCATAGTCTGATCATTCGTGACAGGTTTCCCTGTTGATGGGTCATAGTATACTCCCAACGTCCCTAATACATCTGGGATTAAATTAACTGTCACATCTTTCTCATCCGACACTTCCATAAAAGTCGTCTTTAGTTCGGAGACAGTTTTATCGGCAATTTCAGCGGGTTCGTAAGGACCTATGCTGACCCATTTACGTTTGTTTACATCCCAGATGTATCTGTTACTATTCTCATTGACTAAAAAAGGACCTGTGTCTATACCATTGGGATAGGCAGTCGTTAATTCAAGATAAGTTGTAAAACTCCCCTTTATAGCCCCATTAGTCGTTTGTGAGATAAGAGTCTCTACATACGTCACATCGGCTTTTTTCTTTTCTGTTTGTGCCAACTGTCGGTTAGTTTCATTCTGTTCAGCATCAATTCTCGCTTTAGCGTTAGGATAAACAGTCCCATCTACTCCTATTCTTGCTGCTAATAATTCTGGAGCACTGATAACATCTTTTCCTGTGGTTTCATCTAGAACTACTTGGAATTGCTGTTCAACTTTTGACTGTCTAGTCTCATTTTCGACAACATCTTCAGACATACTTTCTAATCCACTAGAGATACTCTCTCGGACATCTCTCGCTTTTCTTTTTGATCGAATATATTCAGCTAATTGCTTAATTTTTGGATTAACGGCCAAAAAACTCACTCCTTTACAAAACAAAAGAGCCTCGACTAAGGCTCTAATGCTATTAATTTTGTATTTATTTCATTGATAGCTGCGACTAAATCACTTTTAGCAACAGTGTTTAACAACGCGGTGTTTCCGATATCGATGATTGATTTATTTAAAGCTGCTTTATCTTCTTTGCTCATCAATCCATTTGTAGAAATTGTAGCCACATTATATTTTTTTAGATCATCTAATTTATTCTTGTCTTCAGAACTCATTAATCCGGCTATTTCAGACGTGGCCAAATCGTAAATAGGTAACTCTTCAATTGATTCCTGTATACCTTCCAGAACATCATTAATACTTTTTAGTTCTTGGGGAAGATTCTCAGCATTAATATTTGTTAAGGTTAACTGTACCTTTTCAATATTTTGACTGATCGCCACATAGTCCTTAGCCAACGTCACGAGTCTTGTACTCTGGTTTTCAACCAACTCTTGTAATTCTACTACTTTCTGATTTGATTTATTTAAATCAGACTGATATTCATTAGCGGTCTTAAACTTATCACCGATCGTCAATTTATCTTCTTCAGGGGCATTTATGTCGATAGTTTTACCGATGATTCGAAGACGTTCGTTAATAGTCATAACTGGATTGATTGTTTGATGAGTATTCCCTACATCGAACCCTTCGATATCTAATCCGATTTTAGATAAATCCAAAGCCCCAACTGTGTATTGACTTAGAATAGTCTTTTGTTTGTTCAACCAGTCAAGTCCTTTGCTTTTAACTAACGTTGCACTGTTGACGTCATCAAATACTTGTGTTCCTCCTCTAATACCAAATTCATCAATTAAATCTTGTCTATCAATATATGGTAGACCATTATTTACTGAGTCAATAGTTATTCTAGCTTGACTGGCATCTGTTGCAGATTCGTCTTCTGACGCAATTCTCGCCCCCAAGGGTTTTAATCGAGATACCACGTTTGTAGGGTCTACCTTCCGAGATATAGATAATAAATTTTTAGCCAATCTAATCTCAACTGGCGAGTCATAGCCAATTCTCTCCAGATAATCTAAATACCTAACCCCATTTACTTTTCTTATTTGTAATTCTCCGCCGTATCTATTAATTAATGTATCTTGGATGGAGTCAAATGTACTTTTTTCATCAGACAAATACAAATACACAAAATCATTTGGATCTTCAACAGTAACATTTCCAATATAAAACCTTTTATAAGGTTCTACCTGGCTATTGTAGCAATCCAGCTGAATTTTTAATAAATTATAGACGTTTCCCCTGTACTCTACATGCTGTTGTGGTGCGTCATGTAAATACCCTAACTCACCTTCACAAATAAAAGATCTGGAGAATTCTTCAGAGGTGCTCATCTCATCTGAAGGAGTAAGCACCCTGCCTTCGAATTCATATTTATTGGTCTTTGTATTAAAGACATTCAAAAGAGTTAAAATCGGCTTTATTTTCCCGTATCCAGGATTGTAAGGATTGAAAGAAAAGTCGAAGCTATCAATTTTGTTAATCGCTTTTTGTATACTTCCTTCGTCTAACTTCAATTCATTAAGTTTAGGCGAATGTATGATGGTACCTTTTTCATCTTCTGGACCATCAAATATTTTTACTCGATACAAATTAAATCAACTCCTTATAAAATTCAAAGGAGATGGATCCATTACCAACCAGAGTGAATTTATTCTCTCCACTCTCGAAGCTGAAGTCTAAAGATTTTGTAACACCCGGCAGCACTTCATAGGAACCATTTGAGGCAATAATCGTAAACTTAGAATCTGCGGTGATTTCCGGAAAAACATCTGGAACTCCTGCGTTTTCAATTAGAACTTCTAAGCTCCCGGCAACTTCAAAACTAACAGGCTGTAAAATATCGAACTCAAAATCAATTTCATCCCAATCATCGTTTCCTTCGGCAATCTCACAAATCATAAAAGGGTAAGCATCAAAAGTAACAGTAACAATCCCTGTTTCCCAATCATCTTGGAAAGCTGCTTTATCAACTACTTCTGCTAAGAAATAATAACCAGGATATTCATCATCGTACAACTTTTGTTTTCCATCGCTGTTCATCAACCAATTAATCAATTTTGTTTTTTCTACCAACATTTTTTCACGAGATAGATTTTTCTTGTCTAACACATGAAATGGATATTTCAAAGATCGGTTTGTGTATTTTTGATCTCCGTAAATTCCTGAAAAATCTAAATCTAGGTTGGAGAAAGCTGCCCGTCTAATAAGTTTAATTTTAGACGGATCACCTATGTCTTTATCTTCACTATTAATATGGTAACCCCTGTCTGCTAAAGACTTTTCTCCTAAAAAGGTTATTTGATTAATCACGCGCTAACCCCCTATCGATTACTCTAATTTCCTGGCCATTATAATTACTAAAAAAAGGACCAGCAATTTTAGCAAATGTTTGCCCGTTAATCTGTAGGTACACATCTCCGCTTTGTTGCTGATTTACGTTCATTGTTGATGCGATCCCGCGACCAATTGCACCTAGTGTTTCATCATTAAGTGGTAAGGCTGCTTCAGGACCTGCATCTCCAGCACCTTGTAATCTTCCACCAGTTGCTCCGAAAATTGTTGGTTGTGTAAAAATAGCTCCTTTAGCTCGCCAATCTACCTTAATCTTGGGAACTCCATCAGATAACCATGTCATTGGATTTGCTGATCCACTAACACTAAAATGAGGTAGCTTTATTTTCGGCAATGACCAATCAAAATCCATAAATCCTTTTATTGCATTTATTGCTTTCTTTACAGTTTCTCTCGCTTTTTCAATAGGGTTCATGATGGCGTTGCCTATTTTCCCCCAGATTGACTTTCCGATAGAAAGTATATTTCCAAAAATGTTTGTCGCGCTAGAAAGTATCGAGTTAAATGTCGAGGTCACGGTATTGATGATATTTTTTAAAATTCCACCTAAAATTGTCCAGAGCGAAGTCCATGCGCCACGCCAGTCTCCTGTCAAGATTTGCATGACCATTTTTACAATCCCTAATACTGCATTTATTCCAGTAGTCACAACACCTTTTATTAGCGACCATGCTACGGAGGTTGCTCCAGAAATTACAGACCACGCCAAACGAACAATTGGTACTAAAATGTTAAAAGCATTTTGGATAGTGGATATAATTGTTGACCAAATTACCTGCGCCGTTTGCAAAATGAGTCTGTTATTTTGAGTCCACCAAGATACTAAAGTCCCCCAAACACTCATTACGAACCCAGATACTGATTGTATTACATTGCTTATGATCGATTGAATTGATGAAAAAATACTGCCAGTGTCTACTCCTAAAGAAGACAACTTTTCTTTCATCCAATCAACTATCGTGCCGAAATTTTGAATCACAACTATGACGGCTGTAATAGCTGCAATCACACCAACAATGATTCCAACAATTGGTAATGCAGAAAGTATCAGTCCAGCTATAGACGTGCCGGCGAATGCTGCAGTTGCTGCTAATCCAGCAAGTATCGGAAGTATTGCTGCTACACCTGTAGTTACTAAACCTATTATTACGATGACTTCTCTCATACCTGGGCTTAAATTGCTGAACCATCCTGTAACGGATTGGATAACTAGACTAAGAGCTCTAAGTATTGGCTCGAGCGTTTCGGCAATCGCTCCTCCTAAATCAGCCATACCTAACTTCGCATCGTTAGCTGTTATAGTCATTTGATCAATTGGATCCAAAGTATTTTCGAAAGTTGTTTCAGTAATGCCTGCGATATTTTCAATATTCGCGCCTAGCCCTTCGAAAGAAATCGCTCCACGCTGAATAGCATCTAACATACGTACTGAGCCTTTTGTGCCGAATACTTCACTGGCAATAGTAAGTGCTTCAGTTTCATCCTTTGCACTAAGAATTGCTTTTACTGTTCCGTTCAAACCTTCTTCTAACGACTTTCCATCTTTTGCGTAGACTACACTAGCTTTTGATAAACTCGCTAACGCTGCACTAGAATCGACACCAGATTTTTCGAATTTACCCATAAGTTCAACGCCTTGATCAAACTCAAGTCCTAGAGCTTTAATTTGAGGAGCTCCCTCAACAGCTTTTTTGAATAAATCTTGAGTTGCTTGACCGGTTGCTTGAGCAGTTGATGTGACTGAATCTAAAACGTACTCTAAATCTTCGTTAGAGAGACTATATGCTTCAATCGCTTGTTTTGCTTGTATAGTACTATCTGTTACATCATGGCCGTTTATCTCAGAGAATTTTAACAACAATGCAGATTGTTTCTCTAACTCTTCACCCATCGATCCAAATTGAGTATTAACTTCACCTACAGCTTCACCAACTAAACTTAAATCTTCAATAGGTAATGAAGACGCTATGTTTTTGAATGCTGTCTCCATTACAGCCATGTCTTTTCCGGAAGCACCTGTTTTAGTAACGATGATGTCTAAACCTTCATCGACAATACCGAACGCTTCAAGCGCTGATTGCCCGATTTCAATTAATTTGTCTCTTATTTCACCTAGCTTTTCACTGGCATTCATGAAAGCTTCTGCATTCAAAGTGTTTTGGATTCCTTCTAACTGACCATTAGTGTTATCAGCTGCATTCCCGGCATCTTTCATCTCATCACCAAGATTATTGAAAGCAGCTTTAGCCTCATTCAACTTTGTTTCCATCTTGATAGCTTCTTCTGAACTTTCGCCAAATTCTGATTTCGTTATTTCTAACTGCTTTTCCATGTTAGAAATTTGTTTTTCAGCTATTTCTGTTTGTTTACCTAGATGCTCTTGCGCTAATGCATTCTTCTCTGCTTCACTAGCATTTTCGCCTAGTTCTGCAGATTGCAACTTATATTCAGAAGTTAATTTTTTAGACTGAGCTTCAAGCAAACTTTGTTCTGTAGTCAATTGCTCTATTTCATCTTTGTTATTTCTAGATTCCACGGCTTGCTCAGATAAACCTTCATTTACTCTTTCAAGTGATTTTTCTAATGAAGTTTCTGCACGTTCAGAGTCTAATACTTTCCCATACATTTTAGTTAACTGATCAGTAGTAGTATTAGTATCTTTAGCCATTTCTTCATATTCAGCACGCAACATTTTAGTTCTTTTTTGTGCGCCTTCCATTTGGATTTCAAGTTTTTTCTTCTCAGCAGCTAACTTGTCCGTTGCTGATGCATCATTCCCCATTGCAGCAACATGGTTTTTATATTCCTTAGCTGCAGTATTCATTACTGAATTAATTTGCTTCAGTGTCTGGGCGTATTGAACCTGTCCATCCATTTTAAAATTGAGGACTACACTACTTGCTTTTTCTATCAACTACTCTCACCTACTTTCTTTTGAAAAATGGTGTTTGATCAAGTGTGTAAATAACTTTTTCCTTATTCAGTGCGTCAGGATTTGTGTATTCTAGATGTTTTATATACTGTCTTAACAAACCGTTAGGCGTTACTTCCCAAAAGTATTCGTCACTGTAACCTAATAAAGTCCGTCCAATATACAAATAAAAATCCCAAGGAAGCTCATAATCTTCTTCTTGGGATTTACTCATAAATTTATTTTTTACTTTTTTTCAGTTTTCAACCGATCCATATCTTTCTTTTGAAAGTTTTGATTAGCGAATATATTTAAAACCACTTGAAAAACTCCCTGTAAATCGTGAATACTTATAGCCCCTTCTACCTCGGCCATTGTACAATCCACATCTGCTGTCCTCATCATTGTATAGATGAGAGCGTTCATCAATCGAACTTCCTTTGTTCCTAGAGATACTTTGCCGTTGTTTTTTGTCATCATCTGATTCATTTCAGCTTCAAATATGGCGTAAGGTTTGCCATAAGCTTTTTCTAAAATCGGAAATGACTTCATTGAAAATGAAACAGGGATCGGTGTTCCTTGGATCATCACTGTTTCTCTGTTGAGTTTCGTATTAACTAATGAAGACAATTTAGGCATTTGTTATTCACCTACTCCTTCAATATTTTCAGTAGTTGTACCTTCAGTTGTTCCAGGAAATAGTGTTTCAAGTTGTTCTTCATCAGTAATTACTTGATTTAAAAATTGTTCTGCAGTAATTGCACCTGTTCTGCCGGTGTCTAATTCCGCTTGGGTAACATCATTAGTTAACAAAGGATCTGCAGTAATAGTGTAAGTAATATCATCTACAGTCATTTCTTCATTCTGCGTTGCCCAACTTTCTTCCACCGGAGCTACAGAACATTTTGGATACCATCTAATAACTTTTTCGTCGTCGCTTAACGGGAAAATAGCCCCAACTGCAAATTTAGGATAGCTAATTGCTTTGGCTTTTTCGAAAGTAATACCTTTTTCTGGTACTTTCCCGAAAATTTCATCTTTCACTTCTCTATTTAAACCAGCTAAAGCAAAAGTTAAACCGAAAGATGTGTTTTTTGTGATGCTAATAATCTTTTTATTACTTGCCCACTTAACAAAGTTAGTGGTTGCTGCTGAAATACCTAATGAAACGATATTAGATTGAGAATAAATCGTATCTGAGTAAGTTGGTAATGTATCAGCCGTGTCTTCTTCTTCCATCATGCAAATCAATAGGTCTTCAATCCCAACTGAGTATTGGATTTCTTTTTGTACTTTTGGCATTATTAGCCCTCCATTTTATCAATAATTTTTTTAGTCATAATTTCTCCGAGTCTTTCAGCATTCTTGTCAAAAGTATTTCTTATAGCATGAGTACCTTTGACTCTACCTTTTCCACCTCGTTTTTTATGTCCATTTTCATCTAAAAACCAATACCAGGCATCTTTCTCAAAATAGACAACAAACTTATCACCTTCAAATTTAACTTTTAATTGATCAACCTGATGAGTTTTGCTCATATTTGATTTTCTTAGCGCTGGTTTTAGCTGATCGACAAAATAATTTGCAGCTTCTTCTAGCGCATCTTTCGAAACTGAGTCGCTAACTTTTAATAGAGTATTTATTTTGTTCATAGCATCTGCAAAACCGTTGTTGTTAGCCATTAATACACCTCACATACGTAATGTATTGAGTGACCCTAGAGTCGTTCTCTTCTTCAAAAGGACCGGCTGTAAAATCTTCATAGGGAACGTTTGCTTTTTCCAACGCCTCTTGTAAAGGTAAATAATCGCTCTCAGTGCCATCAGAAATTACCGCGATAAAATACAAGGGTTTACGATAAAGGACAGAATTACTAGCTGTTTTTTTACCCTCATTGACAAATTCATAGATAATGTATGGGTAGACTGCGCTTGTTGGTGCTTCATCTCTATATGCTTTTATACCCGGCTCCAAAGATTTCAATATTTTTCTGAGTTGTTGAAAGTTAATTGGCATAGGACAACGACACCTCCATCACTTGATCTTCCTCACGCGTATAGATGCGCTCAATCTGATAGACTCTATCGCCAATCTGAATACGATAACCTTTTTGATTATTCTCAATCTCACGATCAATTCTTGTTTCAATTTTTTTGATCACTTCATTTGAATCTTTAGTAGTGAATTTGTCAGTTGCAGTAACGCCAAGATTCTCATAGCGAATATTTCTTTGTTTTTCGTAACCAACTTTCACTCGATCAGTATCAGGATCAATAGTCTCGGTTAATTTCATCAAATCAGCTAACCATTTAAGTTTGTTGGTCTGTCTCTTGGCCATCAGAAAACACCTCCTGGACAAAAAAAGGAGTCATAGCATCTAAGGCCTCTCCTAGCTCTTTTTCAGCTACACGATACTCATACATGATTCCCGCAACCATAATGACCAGGTATTCTTTCTGACCACCAGTTGCATTTTTGACGTAATCTTTTGCAGATTCAATATAAAAAGAGAGCATAGATTTATCCATGCCCTCTTCCCATAATATGTGCTTTTTAAGTTTTTCTTCTAAGGTTAATTCAGTTTCAGCCATAAGCTATTACCCCTCTGTTGGTGCTGTAGCTCCTACTTCGTAACGGAATACAGACGGCTCGAATGGAGAATAAACCAATTGTCCATCTACTAAATTGTAAATTTGGAACCCAATACGGTTCGTATCTGAGTATTTCTCTACTAATTTTTGGATTTGTAATACGCCGATTACGTCTTGAACATGGAAGGACTTGAAATCTCCAAAATAAAATACCGGAGTAGTTGCATCAGATTCAGATTTGTTTGCATCATCTGTGAAATCAAGTGGAAAACCATCGTATTCAAAAATACCGTTCGGACCTCTAGTTAATAGTTTGCGGCCGTTAGAATCTGTCATTCGATTCAACAAGTTATATGCTGCGCGATTTACAATCCACATAGATTTTTTAATGACATCTGTGACTGGTTCACCCGTTAGAATAGTCAATTCATCTTGTAATCTTTGTGACCAATTTTCTTCTCCTACGTTTACAGGGACTGCCTCGTAATATGCACGTGCTTTTTTAGATAATGCTCCAGCATTAATAGCCTTAGGATCATCACCGTTGAACATGTAATCAGCTTCTTTACGAACATATGCCTTTTTAAGTTCTTCAATTACGATATCCTCAACTTTATAACCAGGATCAGCCATATTAACTAATTTTTTGGAGATAGTTGCTAATGCATCAAACTCTGTTGGTTCTAACCAGATTTCATCGAATTCGATGTCCGTTTCTGTAATTGGATTAGGAACGATATGACGTTCTTGTTTAACTGCATTAGCTTTTGCTTTTTTGACTAATACCGGATATTTAACATTCCCGTTTGTTTTTACTGACGTACCATATTTACGTAATAAGTTTTCTTCTTGAGCATATGTGATAATCTCTTTAGCAACAACCTCTGGAACTAAAACAGAACCGTTATTTGTTTCAACGCCTAAAGCACGAGCTTCTGTCTCGTCAATTTGACCAACTACAAATTTTGCAAAAGCAGAACGTTGCTCTAATTCTTTTTTAGCTGATGATTTATGCCCACGAGTTGATAATGCATTTGCAATTGCGTTTTGTGCAGCTGACCGATTTTCAGGATCTGCTAAAGGAAATTTAGAACGATTTTCGCCCTCTTCCGAACCTTCATCTGCTTCGTCTCCAGAACGTCCTTCTGAACCTTCTCCGCCTTCTGCTGATCCATCGACTTCAGAACCTTCTTCACCTTCGCCACCTTCAGCAAGTTCATCAGCAATCTCTTGCAATTGTTTAGAGATTTCTTTGATTTCTTCTTCAATTGCTGGTAAATCTGCAGCACGTAATTCAGGATCTTTAACTCTCGCTTCTAATTCCCCTAGACGCTCTTTGTTTCTCTTTTGTAGTGCCAATAATAATGTTTTATTCATGATTAATTTTCCTCCAATAGGGTTCTTATATTTTTTAGAATTGCTTTTCTTTGTTCAACTTCTTTGTCTAATTCTTTAGAACGGACAATCGCTACTTCAGTCTCATCATAAGCTGGTAACGAAACTACTGACACTTCAAATAATTCAACTTCATTGATCGTTCTTAATGCAGGTTCGCTTGAATAATCCCAGGATTCTTCGGTAGGGATAAATCCAAAAGAACATTGATTGATATCACCGCGTTGCATGCTCTCTTTCAGATCACGAGCTACTGTTGTGTTTGGTAACTCAACTTCAAACTTTAACCCTCGTTCATCTTCTTCGAGTTTCAGCGTACCGCTCTTAGTTCGACCAAGAACGTTTCCCCAATCATGATTGAATAGAGCTCTTACATCTCCGCTTGCGATTGCTTTTGAAAAGGCTCCTGGATTAATGATTTCTTCGAACCAATCACCTATGATGGTTTTCGAATTAAATACAGCAGCATAACCGCTAATAACATTCGAGCTTCCTTCATCTCCATCACGAGCTGTTAGATTAGTGATATCAAATGTTCTCATTTCCTTTTTCGACATTTTCTTCATCACCACCCTTCAATGAATCATCTGTAGCTTTCTTTTCTCCGATTTTAGATAAGTCATTCGAAATATAGATTGCTTGAGTCTCCGGAGTATTTTGTTTATCAAACCCGAGCATGTTTGCAACATTATCAGGACTAGTGATTCCCGTTCTAACAATGTTGTACCCAATATTTGTCTTCGTACTATATGGCACAAAATCCAAAATATTGATTTTGAACTTAACCCTTAATTTAGAATTTTGACCGAAAAAAAGAAGACTCAGATGGTCTTCGAAATTTTTCATGATTGGACGGACCGCTTTGTTATGCAGGTACATCATGGCTTTTTCTAAGTCGGACTTCATCAACGCTGTATAAGTATCAACATTGATTCCTAGAAATTTACCTAAATCTTTTTTATAAACATTGAGGTACGCCAACGTTTTATCATCATCTATTGGACTCTTCATGGTTTCAATCGAGTAACCTTTTCCCAATGGAATCATCTTGACTGATCTTGATTCGTCAATTTGTTCAAGTTGGTCCAATACTGCATTGATCAATTTAGATTGAGCTCCATTATTTGGGTTGATATGAGCATCCAACTTTAGCAAGAAAGCCATCAATCCACCTTTAGCATACTTATCAGTTAGAACCTTTTCTGCTGACATAACACCTTCTAGTGTGTTTTTTCCCAGCTCTTTCAACCCCACACCTTTGAGGTGATCATTTCCCATGTTTTTAATATGTCTAATCATCCCTTGAGGAATCTCAGTACCACCAATTTTAAAATGTTCAATTAAACGATCATCAATTTTTGTTTCTACACCGCTAGCCAAATGAATTTGTTCTCCATCATAAGTGGGGTATACTTCTCCATCTAGCAAATAAACGTTTGTCATTAATTTGATCAATTCAGATTGTGTTAAATAAAAATTGGGTCTTTTCAAATGTTTCAGTACTTTATGTTCTTTAAGTTCATTTCCATGTTCATCCTCAATGACTAAATCAGCTAACATAACTTGGTTGCTGATATCTTGCATCAATTCATAAACATCACTTGATTTTAAAATATTTTCATTTGTAACATATACGCCACCGAATCGAACTGATCCGGAAACTATGTCTTCAATGAGTCCGCGCTTTTCAATTTGTCTCATTACATAATTAGAAAATATATCTCGTAATCCCAATGTCTCACCGCCTTTCATTTAAAAATTTATTTGTTATTTATTTGCATAAAGATTAAAATGTAATAAGAAAAGAGGTGATATAAATGGCTAACGATGTTTCATTGAGTACATTTCCAAGCAACAGAACTGAAGCTTTAGCAATGCTTTATTTAAATAACCAAGATTTATCCAATAAAACAGTCGAAGAAATTACTTTTTTATACATGGATACTGTTTTGGAAGTAAGAGAATCAATAAAAAATTACAGGGCTAATTACCAAAATAAACGATAATTTTATAATAAAGCCCGATCACTGATGGTGTAGGGCTTTATTAGTTTTTTGTATTATTATCTATATATCCTCTCTAATAAATCATCCATTCCATCTTCATCCAAGTCATCCATTTGCATCATCGTTTCTTTATGAGCAACTAAAAAAGCCACAAATCCATCAATTTTCTTTTTGGATTGTCGCTTTGAAGGACCTTTCATTCCGTTTATGTTTGTTATCACTACCATGTTCAATGCACAATAAATAAACAATGGATTATCTGTGAATAATCGTTGTTCATAAACCAATCTTTCTGCATCATCAATCATTGCATTCATGACATTTGGATACTGATTGACGACTACACACTCAAGACCTAAGTTCTCGCATTTCTCAATTAATTTTTGAGACATAGCAGGGTCATAATTTAATTGCTGGACGTCATAAAGGTCCATACATTCTACTATAAATTCGAGCACTTGATCCTGGTCAATCATCTTACCATCACAAAATGTTACAAATCCTTTTTCAGCTAAATCTTGATATGGAACATTATCTTCTTGCTCCCTATGTTCAATGTCTTCATTTGGAATGAAGTACATTTGCTTCACTTTCAAGATTGCTTTTCCTTCATCATCGAACGTTGGGAAGTTTAAACTCACACAGGTCAAGTCGGTTGTCTTGGATAGGTCTAACCCTAGATAGCAAGTTTCTCCTTCCAGGTTTCCTAATTCTTCCGATGAGACTAAAGTATGTTCGACTTGCCCTTGCTCGAAGAAGTTTTCTGCACCATTCACGAATACATTTAAATGCTTCGATAAAAACTCTGCTTTCTTATGTGCTGATCTTGCTGCAGTAATGAATTCCGTTTCTAACGCTGACATCGTAACGGAGATACCAATATTAGGATTGACCATTTCCCAAACTTTTCTGTCGGTCCAGTCATAACCTTTGTTAGGTTCCCAAATCATTACAAAGCTTGAATCATTATCATCATTTTTAAGCACTGCTTTAGCTTCTCGGTAGACACGCATTCCAACTGAAGAAGAACCTTTACCTGCAGTTGAGATATTAAACATAATAGGTTCATCACGCGAGATTTGAGCAGACTTGAAGTTGTCATATTGTTCCATGTTTTCTTGTGCATGGAGTTCATCATTCAATACAAAATGAGGGTTGGAGCCCTCGATAGATTGAATATTTTTAGACATTACTATGAATTGGTTAATATAAGCTAAATCTTCGAAAATGTATTCATACGTGATTGAAGAAATTGTTCCTTTTGCACCTTTATATATATGAGAACTATCCAATAAAGCATCATGATTTAAAATAGTAGCGGCGAATGGTTTGGCTGCATACTGCGCTTGATTAAAATCACTAGCACAACAGTAACAATCCGCTCCAAGAACGCCTTCGCCATACATGGAATAACCTAATGCACCGACACCGACTAACGTTTTTCCGTTCTTTTTGGGTATCTGTATATAAGCCTCACGAATGACACGTACGACTTTGCCTTTTTCGTTGTAATGGACCCAACCATAAATGTTGCTATAGATGAATTTTTCCCAATCTTCAAGAATGAATGGCTGTCCGGCCATATCACCTTTTGTATGACGTACAAAAGTTTCAACCCAGTCCATCATTTCATTGGCGCGATCAACATCAAACCAAATATCTTTTCTCTTTTTCCATCTGTAATAACGATTTACTGCATCTTTAACAGTTGTCGGGAATTTTTTAGGTCTCTTTCTAACTTGTTTAGCATAAATATCTGCATAGTTGATACCTGGTTCAATCACATATGCTCACCACCTCCAGGCATAATAAAAAGCCACTCATATGAGTGACTTAAAGACTTTTTCTTATTTTTTCTTGTTCCTTATTGGTATATTCATTTAAAGCTAAATCTGTTCTAATTAGTATCTCTGTCAGAGCATCCTTTAACTTATCTATCTCAAGGTTATTAGCATTTTTCACTTTATTTAAAGTTATTAATTGCAGCCTATTAGTGTTAAGCAAACCTGATAAATTGTATACATGTTTCTCTTTTTTGTATAGAAGGGGAATTATTTTAGCAAATTGTAATTGTAATGAATTTATAATATTATCATTTCTTTTTACAAGTCCATTCTTGACGTTATTATTGTTTTTGCTTATATATAAGCTGATTTCCGAAGTTGCAATAGTGATTTCGTTTCTTAATCTATTTAGTTCATCCAATCTTTCTTTAACTAAAGTATTTGCTTCTCTATTAGCCTTAGCTTGTTTATTAGACAAAAAAATAGATACTACTGAAGAAATAAAAGTTAAAAATGATATTATAGCTGCGATACTAGCCCATTGAAAATGCTCGGTACTATCAAGAAAAAACTTTTCATACATTGTATAATCTCTCCTAAATATTTTCTTTGATTATACCAATATTTATCTCTGATTTCTCCATTTAATTCTATGTGCTTCTAATTCATTGACTACTACTTTAGGTTTCTCCATCTCATCATCTTTATTGACAGAAGAACCACCAGTAATCATTTTGCCAACTTTTCCTTTATTAGTTAAACCAAGTAAGTCTAAAGCTTTGGTTTTTTTATCTGACCACGATTCAACTTGTTGGGCCAAAGGATGCTTAGAATTATTTGTTGCTCCGGCTTTATTTGTGTGCCTTTGCGTTGTTGGAAACCCCTTATCTTTCCATTCAATAAACATTGTTTGATAAATTTCATAGATATCTAAATAAGATTCAATCAAAGGATCCAGAGTGAGTGTGTAAATATCTGCCTTGCGCATAATATCTAAAATACGCTTTTTTTCTTCAGCAGTTTTTTTTGCCACGATCGCTTGACGCTGCTTTTTCGTGCTCATTTTTTACACACCCCCCTTTCTTTTTTTGAAATTCTTCCTAGCGCGTGAAATGACACCCTTGCTACCTATCTTCCCTTGACGAAAAAAAAATATTTTTGGTAGGGGGGCTATCCGAAATAGCTGGGAAAAACTTTTTCCTTTTTATCTTTATTTTCTTCAATCGTATGACATGTTGGACAAAGTAATGTTAAATTAATTGGGTCTAACTTCAGCAAAGGATTATCTTTGACTGGCACTTTGTGATGGACATGAGCTGACTTACCAAAGACGAACTTGCCACATCTACTGCAACAACCTTTGTCTCTTTCGTAGATATATTCCCTCATACTTTTCCATGGACCAGAATTATAAAAGCTTTTATTCTCGTGATGATAGATTTCTTTCTTCTTACGTTTAGCCCTGGATGATTTCTTAGACCGTTTATGCTCAGGACAATAAGCTCCCTTAGCCATCTTGTTGCTGCAGCCGTTGAAGTCACAATACTTCATTATTCTTCATCTGTTTCTTCGCTTTTTATAACCGACTTGATTTGATCTTTAGTCTTTGCTTCATTAGGCAACTCAATCTCTAAGGATGCAGCATGTTCTTTTAACTCTTTGAGATTCATTCTTTCAAGATCAGGTTCATTCTCGACTACTTTCTTTTCTTCTTTATGGATCAATGACTCATACTCATCGGTTACTTCAAAGTTCGGTTTAGATCCATTAGGAACGAAGACGGTTCTTTTTTCTATGTTATCCCAATATTCAGTGCCTGCACCTGTTGTTCTGATTTTTGCTCTCATAATCAATCTCTCCTTTTTTGTAATAGCAAAAGAGCAACTACATTTCTGCAGCTGCTCTTTTGTCGATTTGGTATGTTATTAATATATAGTACATTTTCCTAACAAAATTGTTTTAACTCTGCTTAGTTAAAAAGTAGAATTACGTTATTGATTCATAAATCTTTATCACTTTTACTAGATGAGAATGTCTAGTCATGATATATGAGTAACTGTAATTCAATTCAATTGATATATCTTTAAGAGTCATTCTATCAATGTATTTCATTTTCAATATTTGGTTATCCAACCCTTTGAATCGATTAACCATTTCCATTAACGACTCCATAGCTTTTTGTTTTTCATTAAGTAACTCTTTGTCACGTTCAATATTCTTTTCTAGATTAGAAGCTAAAGAATCTTTTTCAAGTTTGATTTTAGCTAAGTCGCCTTCAACCCATCTACTCAATTCTAGTTCTGACTTCTTTATCTTCCACTTCAAAAGATATATTTGCTCGTCCAATTCCTGGTACTCCAGCAACCATTCATACTTGATGTTAACCACCACCTTTGTTTAATTAAAATCAGAATGGTAAGTCATCATCCGAGATGTCTACTACTTGACCACTAGAATCAAAAGGATCTTGACTTGCATTCTGGCTTTGATTCCTTGCGTAGTTTTGATTTGAATTAGAACTTTGAGTATTTGTCTGTGAACTTACTAAATCGTCTTGTACCCCTGTTTTTTTACTTTCTAGGAACTTCACTTCTTTAGCATTCACTTCAGTAACGTATACTCTTTGACCTTCTTTGTTCTCGTATGATCTCGTTTGTATTTGTCCCTCTACTCCAATGAGTGAACCTTTGCTAGTGAAGTTGGCCAATGCTTCAGCAGTCTTTCTCCAGGCAACGCAATTAATGAAGTCTGCTTTCTGCTCCTCGTTGTCTTTCTTGAAGGAACGATTCAATGCAACTGTAAAGGATGCAACTGCAGTTCCGTTTGATGTATATCTTAAATCTGCATCTTTAGTCAGTCTTCCAACTAATACAACGTTGTTAATCATTTTCCGAACCACCCTTTCACTTTACTTTTTACTCGTTCCCACTTGCTAGGATTTCCAAATTTAGGAAACCAAACAAGTGGTTCAGTACTTGGAATTTCGCGGATATCATCAATCAATTTACGTTGGTAAGAAAAACCAGCAGCAGATTTTATTTTTGTAGCATTTTCAACATAGACTTTCCTAACCATGCTTTCATGGTATTTTTTATCGAAGCCAGACAACGATTGACCACTGATTAACTTTCTAATGATTCGCTTGTGTATTTTTCTTTTTGTGCGCTTTTTCATGCTGCACCTGCTTTCAATATTTTTTTACCACCGTTATTCACCCATTCCAACCATTTACCAGTGGCATGTTCTACTTCTTCTGGAGGATTTTGATTATGCTTCCCTCTTATTTGAATGATTCGTTTGTCTTTAAGCTCCAAAGTGAAATACGGTTGATCAATTGCTTCGTTTTTTCGGATAAAAACAATCGTAGTTCTTCCTTCAGCATGACCATCGATGTAGTTGCTTCCTCCTACACAGTGATGGAGAATTTGACCTTCTTTCACTAAATCGTCAGCTGTTTTCGGAAGAAGGAAAGAATAGTTCTCAACTGTTATCTCAATATTCGCTAAAGATGTTGCTCGTTCTTGATATCCTTTTCTTACTACTTCTCTTTTCAGCGAATTTAAGCTTTCTACAGCTTTATCATGAGCCTCTCGAATATTCTTGGGTAGTAATGTTGACTTAGTTAAAGGAATGTTCAAATCTTTCAGCATCGAGAGATAATCTTCGTAGTAGGAAAATGATGTTTGCTGCTTGATTAAATAGTTTTGGAATTTTACGATTCCTATTTCTGTTGGTACTAAATGGATCTCACGTTCAGATAGGTACTCTTCAATACCAGGAACGAACTTGCCGCCACGTTGTTCAATAGCTTCCTTTAATTTCACTTCTTTCATCCCTAGAGAAGAATGACTCAAAAACAGCTTGTGTTTCTTTAACCAGCTTTTCGTAACGACCCTCATATCAACACTTTCTTTGTGTTCACCAATATCCATTGCCAGCTGATTAGCTTTTATCTTTTGAGCAAATTCAATTTCTTTGCGATATTTATAAATAGTCGGAATATGTTCAGGATAAAAGTTCCATAACTTCAAATATCTAAGTTCTGAAACTTTAGCCAACCTATCTCTCCAGTTATTTGGATACAAATCAGGAATGTAATAGCTGAACATATTATTTAATTGAGCTAGTCCAAACTTATAAGTCGAGTATTCGTGACTTACTTTTATATGCTTGTTTTCACTAAGTTGTTCTAAGTTAATTAATGCATGCTTGAGTATCTGTTTGCCCTTTTCAAAACTAGACCAAACTTGATACGTCTGCAATTCGATTCTCTTGCTAGTAGACAAAATGATCATAAAGTTCTTTTTACAGTCAAAAAAAGTTAAGTTGGAATTTTTTGCTAATCTCTTTTTAGTAGTAAAATCATGTTTTCTATCAGAAGCAATAATTGTTTCTTTCTTGTTGCTCCATTCATACGTGGGCATATAGTAATAACACCATTCAAAAAACGCTTTTGGTGGTACCAAATGATGATCAAAGTAATATTTTGGCTCTTTCATAACATATCCAGCAAACTCAATTGCTCCCCTTCTGAAACCGGATTTTGGGACTTCGCTTTTTTCTTAACTTTTTTGACAGGTTTTGAAGCAGATGTCGTTACTTCAGCAGCAACATCTGCGACTATTTCGGGCTCTTTTTCAGCAGTAAAGTATTCTCTTACCCAAGAAAAAACCGTTTGATCATCAACCATTGCAGCGTTACCCGACTTCTGCGTTGAGGCTTCTGATATACAATATTTCATTGCACCTTTGATGGAGCGCCCTTTTTTCAAGATGCCTTCAAATAACTGTTCATCGTTTTGATCACATAGCCAATTATGAATAGCATCTTCAGCACCAGCGTGGTCACCATTCATTTCATCGAGCATCTTTTCTAGAGCTTTTTGTTTAGTTTCGTTCATTTATACTACCCCCAACCTTCATTTTCATCAGCTTCTTTAATCGCATCACTGATTTCAGCAGCTTCATAGATGACTTTCTTCCAAGACTTACCTTTATAGAGATAAATGGTTCCTTTTTGAGTGATAAGAAAGAACCTATGAATTTTACGATCATGTGCCCATTGAGCTATCCCGTAACCTAAATCTTTTCTTTTTCCATTCGGAGTTAGCCCAGTTTTTTCGAAGAACATATGCAGCTGTTTTGACAACTTATTATCGAGGGTTCTTTTTGAACTCAGTGTTTGCTCAACTTGTTTGTGTCTACCCATCTTTATACCTCCTAGTAATGAAAAGAGTAGCAATGCTACTACTCTTTAATCTGGTTCCATGCTGCAGCATAAGGTGCAAAGTGCATTCTGGCTTTTTCTAAGCTGGTAACAACAGCCGCTTCTTTGACTTCCATTTCTTCAGCGATTTCTTCATACGTCATTTCGTCTTGCAATAAATCGAGAATCTCTCTTGGATTCAATTCAATATGACCAGGTAATGTTAGTAATGGAGCTTTCAAAATGTATTGATCAACTACATCACGTTCGATAACAAAATCTTTGAAGTAAGCATTTTGTTCCATGTTTTCAAGTGACAGTTGCTCTTCTCGATGTTCAACAACTTCGCCTTTTTTATTGTCGTATACATATTTGATTTGAGGTTCATCTGTTTGGCGATCAAATGGGATACGGTATGAAATCATGCTTGGTTGGATGACCACATTTACTGCTTCACCAATTAATTGAGATAAGCTTTCAAATTTACCGTTTAATGATCCATTATCGATGGTTAACACCACTTCTTGTTTTTCACCGCTATTCATTTTTACCGCCTTGATGATTGGTCTAAATTCTACTGTTTTTGCCATGTTATTTTTCCTCCAATATTGTTTTTTGGTTGATTTCCATAAATTCTTTTTCCGATAATTCTTTTAGTTGTTTCCAAATTTCAGGATCTGCAAACTCATGTGTCCAAACAGGTCTCCCTATTATTTCTTCAGCATATTGATGGAACCATTCGAATTTTCCAAATAAGATTCCAGTTTGTGCTGTGAATACTTGTGCTTCTCGTTTATTCATCACTCTTCCACCTCTAATTCACTCAATACCCAGTCAGCATAGACTTTTAAAAGTTCTACTTCCTCTTCTTTACCCAAATCATCATAAGCAGTCTTTACTTCTGCAGGAACATTCCTACTGACTTCGATCAGAGCCACTGCACTAATTGGGAAAAGTGGTAGTGACTTCCACCATTCTAATAATATATTTTGGTTTTCGTTCATGACATTACCTCCCTAAAGTAATTCAATCTGTTCCGTGTCCAACGTTCGAACAGTAATCTCAACCCGTGGATCCGCTGAATAATATTTTCGAGCAATCAAATCAACAACTTGACCGTCATCTTTCCAGATTATTCCTTTTAATGCATCCAGTGGTCCTTTAGCATAGTTATCAGCATCTGGCTTGGTCGTTGGTCTTAACAATCCACTCTCCGCTAGCGCTGCATTCTTTTTACTAAATGACTTAAGCGATTCTTTAAATATAAGTATTTCTACTTCCAACTCTCCACTCAACAATTCTGATGGTTGATGCTTCTTTGCGTGTCTAGCAACGAGTTTTTTGTAAGCCGCAGACTTTGGTGGATCGTATGCTCTGACAAATGGCTTGGTTGTAAACTTGGGCCGACCCTGCGGCACTGGATCACCAGGTACTATGATTTTAATTTCCATAAAGCACCCCACTGAATTGTTTTTCTAACTCTTTTCTTTGAGCTCTAATTTCTGCAATATGCTCTTTGATTGATTGCTCATCATGGATGCAATAGTCACATCTTTTCATCACTATTACTCCATGAAACAGTTCTTCATGCATGACTCCATTCACACAATTCGGATGGTTGCATTTTTCCATTTCAATTCCTCCTAGAAGACTAGACCTGACCGCTTGTCTTCAGTATTTTTAAATGTAATCACGCTATCTGCTGCTTTAGCTCCTCGATACATTCGACTCAATAACTTTTGATCATACATACGGTTTAATTCCGAACTAGTTAAGTTTGTGGTAATGATTGTTGGTTTGTTCATTCGAGCATTGATCACTGCGTAAAGGGTTCGAGTAGTAAAGTCGGTAGCCGTCTTTTCGCTACTGATAGCCCCTGTTTCCGCTCCTAAGTCGTCTAGTACCAATAAATCCGCTTTACCTAAACGTTCTACTAAATTCTGTTCAGTATAACCAGCACTCCGATTGCTGAAGCTGTCTTTGATTCTTCGCATCAACTCATCTACTGAAACGAAGAGGCATCTTCGATAAGGATCGCTGTTATCATTTACTGCTTGAAGGATAGACATGGATAGATGACTCTTTCCAGTTCCTGGTGATCCGCTCATGATGGTATTGAACACTTGTCCATCGAGATAAGCTTTGGCAATCAATCGGGCTCTTTTTTTATTTACAGCTGTTTCTGGTTCATCTTCTTGGTAAGTTGCAAAAGTAGCGCCTCTGATTGTTTCATCAGCAAGCAAAGACAAATCACTTAACCATCCATACGTAGAATTTTTTATATGAGAATCAGTTTTTTTCTCGATGATGTTCTTGTTTTTCTCGTTTAATCTTTCCTGAGCACAATTAATACAAAAAGGAGTGCTGTTCTCACTAATTTGAATCATTGGTTTATGATGCAGCTCACATACAAGATCGGTTTCTCTCAGCTGTTGCAGTAAATCAAAATTCAGGCCACCCATTTTTATTCCCCTCTCTTGGTTGGTATTTAGGTTTCTGATTCAAATACCCTTCGAATTTAGTTCCGAATAAAGTTTGTGGTCGAAGATATTTCGCATCAAACAAATCTTTAGGGTTATTCGCATCTGTCACTTTGTTATCAATGACCTTTTTAAAATCATCAACAGAAAACTCTTCATTCAATCTGGCATCTATCAAACGTTGAGTTGCTTTGCTGGATGCTTTAAAACTTGTTCCTGCTTTCTGATTCAAATATTGAATGATTGAACTATATATATTTATATTCTTATCATTCTTTACATTCTTACCCTTCTTAACATTCTTGTTTGTGTCGGTTTGTTGTTGGTTTGTTGTTGGTTTGTTGTCGGTTTGTTGTTGGTCTTGTTGTTGGACTTCAGGTTCTTTATCTTGATATTTCGCCCAGTTAACAACGTTTACGACACTAAATTTGTTGTTACTCTTGATGTCAATATTTCCAAGCTTTTCCAACAGCTTCATGCGGTCCCACACAGTGGACTCTTTCATGTTTAACTCAGCTGCTGCCTTCTTTCTACCGAAGACAAATTCCCCTGGTTTAACTGTTACCGGCTGCATTCCGACTAATGACTCGTGTTCTTTGTGAGAAGCTTTAAGGAGGCAGTAAAGCCAAACCTTGAGCAACTTCTCATTTTGGAAAACTGGATCATCAATAATTTTTCTATGGAGTTTTATCCAACCTCCGCTCAAGATGCCACCTCCTACTAAGCTATATACACTGGAACACCAGTTAATTCTTGAACCTCACGTTTAAACATTTCTTCATCACTATTTGAATCCGATAAGTGGAGCAACCAGATTTCTTTCAATTGATCACTCATATTTACTTTGATAAACTCTTTGCTGTTTTCTAACTCGAAATGACTCTTTAAAATACGGTTCTTCAAAAATGGTTCTATTTCATGAGCTGCTGCCTTTTGACGTATCACTTCTAGGGAGTAATTGGCTTCAATCATCATGTGAGTGATACCTTTGAATTTGTATTTGACGTAGTAGGTATCTGTCACAAAAAGCAATCTTTCACCTAATTGATTTTCAAAGAGAAATCCAGTTGGTTCTGCAGCATCATGTTGAACATCAAATGCTGCGACCTTCCATGTTCCAATTTGTACGCTTTTACCTATTTCAAGTACGTTTGCTCGATATTTTGGAACGTTTAAAGCATTTAGCGTACCGTTTGACCCAAATATTTCGATTGAAGTAGTGTCTAATACTTTCTTCAGTTCTCTTGAGTGGTCCAGATGTTCATGACTAATGCACATACCTGCTACTCTTGATAGATTGAACTTCATTTTGCGCTTGACCAGTTCAAATTTAATGCCGCATTCTATCAAGATTTGAGAATGGCCATCATCGATTAGATAGCCATTTCCCAAACTCCCAGAACCGAAGCTTTTTATTTCAATCAAAACGGATCAGATGAAGAAGATTCTTTTTGTTCTTGAACTGGTTCTTTTTTCTTGAATTCGCCACTTGCAACACGTTCATCAAACGTTCGGGCATCACCATCAAACGTTTGGCCAGCTCCTTCATCAACTTCTGCATACTCAGCATCGAAGTATTCTGTGTTCGCTTTCTCTTCAATTTCTTCAGCTACTTCTGCTTCTTTGATGTCGCCGCTTTGTCGATTGAAAAACTCAGATACTACGCTGCTGTCATCTGAACTGTTGATGAAGTTTTTACATGCACGATTGATCACTGTTTTCTTAGCCATTTCTTGAGCGAACTTGTCATGAGTGCTGCCTGCTTTAGGTGCTTTTTGATCTTTGCCCCACATTTTAGATTGAGACCATGCAGCAAGAATTTCTTCAAAAGTCATCAACTCGATATAGTTGTCTTCTGGATTCGGCATCACAATAGTTGCATAGGCACCAATGATTTTATCTTTGTTGATATTTCCGAATTTTTGTTTGTGGACCAAGTCTTTAATTTTTCCGTTGACCATGTCGTAAGTCACGTCATCACCTTCATAGATAACTTGTCCGACAATATCTTTTGCTCCTGTCACTCGTTTAGTAACGGCCATTGTTCCGAAGTAAGAACGTTGGAATGTTAATTTGCTACCGTACATGATGAAGTAGCCTTGGTTCTTTTCTGGATTCAATCCTTGCACTACCATCGATAGCAATGCATTTGCCACACTATCTTTTGTTGCTACTTCAAGTGCTGGCTTGTAGTCTTTTGTTTGGACCTCCTGTAATTTCAACCAAGCTGATCGCATTGCATTACCTGGAGAGTAATCAGCTGGTAAATCAAGTTGGCCACCTTTCACAAATTCCGCCACCTTGTGTTCTACGCTGTCCGCGATTTGTTTCTGTTGTGCTACTAATTGATTGTTTGCCATTTTAAATTCCTTCTTTCTTTTCTTTATTAAATTTGAGATAATCTTTTATTGATGGAGGTGTATTTTTTGAATAGAAAAAGTAGTATTAAAAATAAAATATTGAATTTTTTCAGTATCTTAATAGGGAGTGTTGTGGGGTATGGTTTATATATATATTTCATTTGTATCTCTGGTTACGCTATCCTATTAATCAGTAAATCAATACTAAATGTGATGATAAAAAGTATATCTTCTGAATCAGTTTTATTTGAATTAGCAAAAATCGAATTAATTCATGTTGTAAATTCTTTGATGATTTGGACAGCAATTTTTTTGTTTTTGTATATGCTATTTGGTTTGAGCTTTGTTTTTCTTATAAAGGATAGAAAAAAGGTAATAATTTATAGCAAAAAGACATTCATTTTTCTTTTAACATCATGTTTAACCCTTTCTTTGCTGACCACCTTAAACGAAGCTCAATTCGGTTTATTTGTCACAGTAATATCCTTAATTGCATTACTTTATCCTTGGTTTAATAAGATTGAAATGTCTTAACTAAAAGTTTTGGAGCTAATGAAACTACTAAGCTAACCACCTGTGCTTGTGTCTCAATCAATTCATTTACTGACTCCGCATTGTCTACAAAAATCGGAGCTGATACCTGGTAGTGATTCGAAAGAGTGTTGATGATGTCTAATCCAACATTGATCCGTGCAGCGTTGTTCAAGTTATTTGTATAAGCTATTCCGTTAAAAGTAGCCTCGCATACTTCATCGATGCCGCCATTTTTCTGCAGCTGGAACAACTTGAATTTGGCATACTTGAACTGTTGATTGATTTGTTCCTCCAGGAGTTGGACACGACTTCTAGTAAATTCATCCAACATGAATTCTTGACCTTGAAGAGAATTGTAATTATCTACCATTTTCTTATGCAGACTTTTCAACTCTGTTAAACGATCATTTTGTCTCTTGGCCAAATCGATGAGAGAAAGAGATTGCTTGATTTCGTCGATTGCTTTAGTTAATTCGATTTGGTTTTCTGCAATGTCTTCCAGGAGAGTTCTCTTGCTTTCTTGCTCCGTAGTGATCTTTTCCTGAAGGTCCAAACCTTGTTGAACGTATTCTTGATACTCATCTGAATCTTCATATTTTTGGTTTCCTGCTCTAACCTTCTCAATCTCAGCTTCCAAATTATTGGCCAGACCTTGATACTTTTCTTTTTCTTTTTCAATGCAAACCAATTCTTCTTTCATATCGCTTAATTGTTTTTCAGCAATTTGAATTTCTGTCGCCTTGGTTTTTCCGTCTTCTAAAATCTTCGCCACTTTTTCAGATTTATCTTTATTGAAAGTATTCTTCATAGAGCTGATTTGATCTTCTGGTAAATCTTGGCCACACATAGCGCAAGTAGTTCTGTGTTCGTCAAACGTCACAGCATTTTCTCTGTGATACTGATCGAGTAAATTCGCTTTTTCGTTTTTAATATTTGAGATATGTTTTTCTAAGCGTTGGATATTGTATTTGTAATCTTCGGCGTTGTCGTTCGCTGCTCTCAATTTAGACTTGGTCCATTCCAAATCATCTACAAAGCTAGAGACAGCTAATTGATTACTTTGAGAAAACTGGAGCTTACCTTCATTGATTTTGTGTTTGATCCCATCAATCTGTTGTTGAAACTTAGCAATTGCTCCACCATTTTTGATTTCAGCTGCTTCAGTCTGCAGTTTGTCATACTCAGCAGTCTTACTTTTTAATTGAGCATTTAAAGCTGATTCATCTAAGCCTGCAGTATCTGGAATAGCTCTTTCAGCTTCATCAAAACGAACAGTTAGACCATCAATGTCTTTTTTGATATCTTTCATTTTGCTTTTGACGATAGCTTTTTGATCTTCTGGAGAACGTCCCTCCAAAATTTCTTTCAACCCTTCTAGCTCATCGTTTGCTTCAATGACATCATCAATAGACACATCCTCAACTAAGCTCATTAAGATGTCACGTCTGTCTGACCAATGTAGTCCGTTAAAAGCAAAAGGGTTGGTCAACAGTTTGAAAATATTCTCATCAACAATCGAAGCGATAAATTCTTGATACTCTTTTTGAGTCTTGACTGGCACACCGTCGATGTAGTATTTCGTTTTATCCGACTTACGTTCTTTCTCGAGTCGACCTTTGATAGTGGACCAAACTTCTTTTAGTTCGCGTCTCAAAGTGACTGTCTTATGATCAATGGCTAATTCTGCTTCAACGATTGGTTCTTTACCTAAAATCTCATTACCGTTTTCGTCAAAGGGCTTTACATCGAACTTACTGTTCTCAGCTGAGTCTTTTCCGAATAGCAGCCAATAGAAGCCGTCAAACAAAGTAGTTTTTCCAATAGCGTTTCTAGCTGAAACATTTGCATCCTTACCGTTTAGATCTAACACGAAACTTTTGATACCTTTGAAATTTTCGTAAGTGATACGATTAATTCTGATGTTCTTCATGTTTTATCCTTTCTGTGATTGTGTTATAATCACGTTGAATTTAATATTTGGTTTTGGCTGATGTTGGCGCATCAGTCATTTTTTTGGTTTAAATACAGTCCAGCAATCAAAGCAGCTTTGAGCGGATTCTTTTCGGCGATTTCTTTCAAAGCATTTTCGAATACAGCGCTCGTAGCGTTCTCATAAGCAAGTAAATGGTCAGAGTTGATATTGCTGGCTACAGCTGTTTCTGATTTTTCTAAAGGACCAGAGATTTTGATAACTACTAAACTATCTACCTCTGGATCGTAGCTCTTGATAATTTCGTGAAAGTGCTCCAACGCTTCTTCTTTGGTCGATTCAATTTCTATTCGTGTTTGTCTCATTTTTTTCTCTCCTTTTCTTTTTCTAAACAATTGATAACCAACTCTAAATCTTTTCTTGAAACTGTGATCATGATCATTTCTGGATAGTTGTATAAATCGGATTTTAATTCCTTAAATGCTTTTTCTTCTTTCGCGTTCATTTCCATTGTCAAAACCTCCTTTCATCATATAAACAGTGGTAAAAAAATAAATACCATTGCTAGAAGTAAGCTACCTCCTGCAACTACAAAATCTTTTGGCTCAATCTCTCCTTCCTCTAAATCAAAAAGGTTCATAAAATAGATTTTCATTTCTTCCACCCTTTCCTATAAGTTGTGATCGCATTACTGACTGACAAGAGGAGTTCTTTTGTTGGTTCGCTCATGATTGATACACCTCTTTCAATCGAGGTAACTCATTTTTGAAAGAGACGCTTCTTGTTTCTGATTCAAGCAAATCTCTGTTTTCGAAATAATATGCAAAACATATGATGTCGTATAATGTGTCCATACCTCTATTTTTTATATAGGGCTTATACGGTCTAAAGACATTAGGATGTCCATCTGCATAATCTCTAAAACTCTTAAGCAATTTAACAGGGTCCTTATAACCAAATATTCTCCCTACATCTTTTGTGAATGCGTATTGTTGAGTTTTGGTTTTAGCTTGCAAGACCTCCATATCTACACCTCCAGTTCCACTTGGCTATTCAATCGTTTAATTTCGTAAGCTAATTCGATTGAAGGATTCCACATTCCAGCTACATCCATCGCATCATCAAATCTTAGTTTAGGAATCTCTTCATAGCTGGCAACATCAAAGTAGTTTTTTATTTCTCTCCAATGTTCTGAAATAGCGACTCTATAGAGTTTCTTGTAGGCGTTTGACTTATTACCGCCAACCGCTGCCATAGCGTTCGCTCTTACTAATTTAGAAAGATGAGACTTTTGGAGACGACTTAAGTTGATTTCTTGTTTCAAATCAGCGACGTCATCTTGAACTAGTCTAAGGTTAGCTTTGAATTCTTTTTGTGCTTCTAACGTTGCGATCATGATATCTTCAGGACTCATTAACCGAGCATCTTTAATGTGGTTTTCCATTTGGTTGAACGCTTGAATGTATTTCAATTTGAATTCATCTGCTTTTCTACCCGTGAATCCCATTGCGATAAAAGCGAAACCATCTCGATTCATATAGTATATTTTTTGATCTCTATTACGTGAATCTTGATAAACGTCTTCTACAAACATTGTTTTGTAATGAGCTGAATTTTCAGCCGATTGAATTTTTTCCTCGATGGCTTGAATTACATTTTTGTGTTGTTTATCGAAACCTTCGGCTACTTGCAAGCTTGTCGTTACTGCTTGGCTGTCTTTCATGATTACTAAATTTGTCATTTTTTATCCTCCTAAATATTTAGTATTTTTTTGATTCTTTTGATATGTTCTTGCGCTTTAGGCCCATCTTTTTTCCCGTTGATAATATCTGACAGATAAGCTGCTGACATTCCCAGTTCCTTTGCTAACTTAGCCATGGTCAAGTCTTTCTCTACCAATTTGACTTTCACTTTTAAAGCTAAATCTTTACTCATTTCGTCACTCCTTAAAAATTATTAGAGAAAATAAGCTAATTTCATCAGCTAATTGTTTACACGTTTATACATATATGCTACAATCAAGGCATAGTTAAATAAGCCTTTGATGACGCTGTTATTACGTTGGGGAACGTAGTTTGGTAGCTCGTTTCATGTTGCTTATTAGCTGAATTAATTAGCTTATGGACATAGTATATATGCAAATAATCTACACGTCAACCACTTTGTAGCATATTTGTATAAATTCTTTTTCTTTGAGCTGTTGAAAGGTTGATATAAGTGGGATTATACGAAAAAATAAAATTATTAGCTAAAGAGAAAAACATCTCTATACGGAAGTTAGAGGAAGATTTAGGTTACGGAAACGGGACTATAAGAAGATGGGAAACAACTTCTCCAGGGTTTGATAAAGTAGAAAAAGTCGCTGATTACTTTGGTGTCACTGTAGAATACTTACGTGGGAAAGAAGTTGAACAAACGTTGCCTAAGAATTTGGATTTAGATGAAATCTTAGACAATACGATGAGTTTTGATGGCCAGCCTATGACTGATAGCGACAGAGAAGCTATTCGTGCTTATCTCATTGGAAGATTCAGCAACAAGTAAGGAGGTACCTATGTATATATGGACAATTTCTATGGTTTGCTTATAGAGAATGGAATCGAACTCGTATTGTTGAGTTTGAAAAAGAATGGATATTACAATCATTATTTAAAGACAATGTTTGTTAACGAAAGTTTAGACGAGGAAAAACAAAAAGAAGTTATTCTTCATGAGTTAGGCCATGCTTTAAATCATGAAGATTTTTCTGCTCTATATGATAAGCCTGTATTTAGATCTAAAATGGAAAATGAAGCCAATTACTTTATGATGAATTACTTGATTGATGAGTCGGATGGTCACTTTGATTATTCCAGCGTGCTAGAAAATTTCAAACTGGGTATTGGATGGGAATGCAAGTTAAAATAAAAAGCCCTAATCACTGCGGCGAACAGTAATTAGAGCATAATTCTTCTGTGCTTATATTCATAATATCACTTTGTGAGGAGGATTACATTGAAAGAATATCGTTTTAAAGAAAATAAGTTAAAAGTCATTTTAGATGACGAATCAATTGTTTTTGTAAGGGGAAAGAATGATTTAAAGATACATAAATCCATGCGTGGTGAAAATAAAGTTTTTTTTAACCAGATCCTAGGTATTAAGTATCAAGAACCTGCTCTGTTGAAAAAAGGATTTATTCAATTCAGCATTCCTAGGACTAACATAGTTGGCGTCGTTCGTTCTATGGATCAAGGTGCTAATGCGATTGTTTTTAATAAAAATGAGCAAGATATGATAAATGAAATAAGAAATTATGTTGAAACTAAGCTAAGAGAAAGCAAAGTTACGGACTCCGAATCATCTTCAATAAAAATGCTCAAAGAATATAAAGAGCTTCTAGACATGGATATCATTACTCAAGATGAATTCGAATTAAAGAAAAAAGAACTTTTGAAGTAAAAAAAGAACACTCCCCTCACCGACCAAAGCGAAGGAGTGTTCAAATGAAATAACCTACAATAGGTCCCTTTTCTATGTCCTATTGTAGCATAAATTAGGAGGTTTTGTTCATGTGGATTGAGGAATTAAATAACGGAAAATTCAAATATGTTGAACGCTATACGGATCCGTTGACAGGCAAACAAAAAAAAGTTTCTATCACTCATACAAAGAAAAATAATCGCGTAGAAAAAGAAATGTTTCTTATGCTGCAAAATAAAATCGATACAAAATTAAAAAAATCTAGCAAAGATATAAATTTCAGAACACTCACAGAAAAATGGTTAACTGTATATGAAAAACAAGTTAGATCTTCTACTTTCAACAGTCGTGTTTCATATATGTTAGTGATTAATAGAGATATTGGCGACATCCTACTAGATAAGCTAAAGGTGGCCCATATAAACACGGCAATTTTAAACTTGTTGAATGCAGGCTATAGTTACGATACTGTTAGAGGAATGGTTGGATCTATACGTAATATAATCAGATTCGGGCTTAAGTACGGACAATTGTCCGATAGAGAGCTTTTAAACGGAATCGAAATACCTAAAATTAACGTAACCGAGAAAGATGAGTTTAAGTATCTGGAAAGAAATGAATTAAAGAAAGTAGTCGACCAATTAGAAGAAAAAGGATACGGAGAATTAGCTAGAATGTGCTTAATCCAGACCTATACAGGTATGCGTTATGGGGAAATGATTGGACTTGACTACACGAAACACATTAACTTCAAAGAAAAGTCGATTCTTATAGAGCGTACCTGGTATCACCGGAAAAAAATATTTCAACCTACAAAAGATGGGAAACCTCGGACTATTTATTTTAATGATGAGACAGCTATTTTGTTGAAAGAACAAATACAATACACTAAATTAAAAGTTATGCAGCATAGCCTGAACAAAACTCAACGTCATTTATTTGTCAATTATCACAGTGAACCTTTTACAAATAGTTATACAAATGAGCTCCTTGGAAAATATGTTGATATTCCAAACAAACATGTAACCACTCATATATTCAGACACACGTTCATTACATTAATGATTGAACAAGGTACAGAATTGGCTTTAATTGCAAAACATGTGGGCCATGCAGACACCAACATGATTCAAAAAGTTTATGCTCACTTTACTGAGAAAATGGACACAGATTTACAGAATGCGATTAACGATTTTTCTATATCTTTATAACCACTTTGCCCCTTTTCTGCCCCTTAGCAAAATTGTAATCCCATAAACAGTTGATACACCAAGTATTTGTGCTATATACAAATTCTTCGACGGTAATGACTTGTTGTTTCTGCATTCGGGAACTTTCTCTTATCAGTTGATACATTGTAGTAGTCTTCCCTGAACCAACGGGACCAGAAAATAACAATAAGCCGCTTTTGTATTTGGCTAGTCGTTCAATGTCCTGTACCTCTTTTTGAAAAAATGTGGTCGTACGAAGGGGTTGGATCTTCGCTTGACTCAATAGCCTGATGACCATTGTTTCTTGAGCTCGAAAATTTGTGATGATCGAGAAACGTAAGGCACATACCCCATAGTCATTTTCCAGATTTGCAGAACCGCTTTGCGGCTTTCTCCTCTCTCCTACATCCATATTTGAAATGTATTTAAAGTAAGATATCAGCCTTTCTCCTTCCTCTTTTTCAATTGATTTATGGAGCACCATATTGCCTCCGATCCTGAAGTAAATCAAAAATATTTTGTCTCCTTCTGGCAAGATATGTATATCACTGACTCCTGTAAAATGGGCTTTTCCTACCATACGAGAAGCAAATTCTTCTACTTCCACTGTTCTTCCACCCCTATCCGGTTTTAGTTGTTGTTCTGTTAATATTTGATACTGTAATATATGCTCTTTTTAACTGCTCTCGTTTAAAAAAACAAAAAAGCTTTATCACTCTTAAATCGAATGATAAAGCTTTTAAAAAGATTACATATCAGCATTGTGGTAGACTTCTGACACATCGTCATCGTCTTCTAATTTAGAGACTAATTGCTCAAAAATCTCTTTTTTGTCTTCAGGTAATTCAATCAATGTTTGAGGAACCATCGTTACTTCAGCTTGTGCTATCGTGTAACCTTCAGCTTCTAGAGCATCACGTACATCTGCCATATCTGAAGGATCAGTATAAATTTCAAAAACTGGTTCTGAGGTTTCCAGCTCTTCTCCGCCAGCTTCCAATACACTCATCATCATGGTATCTTCGTCTATATCCAGACCTTCACGTTCAATAGCAATGTACCCTTTGCGGTCAAACATATAGCTTACTGAACCTTTTTCTCCTAATGAACCGCCATTTTTATTGAAAATGGTACGCACATGAGTAGCAGTCCGGTTTAAATTATCGGTCAATGAATGAACCAATACAGCAATTCCATTTGGTCCGTATCCTTCGTAAGATACTTCATCATAGTTTTCGCCTTCGCCTGAAGAAGAAGCCTTTTTGATTGCTCGTTCAACGTTGTCGCTTGGCATGTTATTTGATTTAGCTTTATCTAATACCAAACGTAATTGAGGGTTATCGTTGGGGTCAGGACCACCACTCTTTGCAGCCATATAGATCTCTCTAGACAACTTTTGAAAAACTTTCGCACGTTTAGAATCTTGTGCATTTTTACGTCCTTGGATATTGTTCCATTTTGAATGTCCTGCCATCCACAATTCCTCTTTTCGGTTTAATAGTATTTGCTTCAATCAAGCCTTTCTATTCTACCAAAAAAACACTATCACCGCAACATTCTCAAGCAGAAGCAAGACTTCTAGCATTATTTATAAGTCCTTTTTGAGGAATGCTTCTTCTTCCAAACCAATACATATATTAACACCAGTACAACTGCTGTTAACGCTCCGACACTATCCAATACAATATCTTCTAACAAAGGCGTTCTATCTGGAGTCAAACCTTGATGAAATTCATCGAATGAAGCATACCCAGCAGCCAAAAGCCATGACACCAAAGCTGATAAATAAATTCCGTTTATCCGATCTTTTAACCCTAAAAACCAAAATAAAGCCAGTAAAAAATAAGATCCAAAATGAGCTGCCTTACGGATAAAGAACTCAATAAATTCGTTGTATCCGCTAGCTCCTATACTGACTTCGCTTCCTGCATATGTAAATCGGATACGACTCAACAGCCCTTTTAAAGGTTCGTTCTTAAGTAAGGTATCGAGAAATCCGGTCACAGACTGGTCCCCGTATGGTTGAGAGGAACTGTAAAACAATATTCCCATCATGACAAAAGCCAACACAATGAATAACGTACTTTTTATCGATTTGTTCATAATTATCTCCTCTAGTATGTCATTAATTATTTTATTTTGTATTCAATTCATTATTTTACATGAAATACATAGATTTTTATAGAGATTAAATCTACAATAAGAGAGTAAGATTAAAATTCAGAAAGGAAGTAATGAATGAAATATAATATAAATTGGGATATGGATTCCGTTTTTCCTGGTGGAAGCACCTCTCCTCAGTTGCAAAAAAAATTGGATACTATGGAAAAACAACTAATAAATTTTTCCGATAACGTTTCCCATTGGAATTGGCAACAAGATTCTCCAACCTATACAGAGTTCGCCGCTATTTTAGAATTACAGGAAATCCTTTCTTTCGGTTTAAGCGAAGCAGCAACTTTCATTCGTGGATTGATTTCAGCGGATGTAACGGACAAAAAAGCTGGAGCAGTCTACGGGAAAATTATGGAAATCAGAAGTTCGTTTTCAACTATTCTAACGATTTTAACTAAAAAAACCGTTGCTGTTCCGGATAAAGAATGGAAAAACTTATTGTCTCAATCTCCTTTTTCAGAAGTTCGTTTTGTATTAGATGAAGACCGTACTGCCGGAAAAGATTTACTTAGCGAGGAAGAAGAAGCACTGATCAACAGCTTATCCTTGGACGGATTTAATGGATGGGGAGATCATTACAATACGATCGTTTCTTCCATTGAGATTCCTTTTACAGAAAAAGACGGTAAGACAACTCTTCTTTCAGCGGGACAAGCACAAAATAAAATGGGATCTGATCCTGATGATGCTGTTCGCCAGCACATTTTTGCTGAATGGGAAAAAGCATGGAGTGAAAAATCTCCTCTGCTTTCGGATACGTTGAATCATTTAGCTGGATTCCGTCTGACGAATTACAAATTACATGGCGTCACTGATTTTATGAAGCGCCCTCTAGAATACAATCGAATGACCAAAGCTACTTTAGACACTATGTGGCAGACCATCAATAATAATAAGCAACCTATTGTAGATTACTTAAATCGTAAAGCAGCCTTAATAGGTAAAGAAATGCTCTCCTGGGTCGATGTTGAAGCGCCCATTCTTTTAGGCGATTACCAACCTCAACGTTACCCCTTCGATGAAGGTGCAGACTTTATCGTTGCTAATTTCCGCAAATTCAGTACAAAAATGGCTGATTTTGCACAATATGCATTTGACAATAGTTGGATCGAAGCAGAAAATCGCGGAGGCAAGCGGCCAGGCGGATATTGTGCCAACTTGCCAGAATCAGGTGAATCCCGCATTTTTATGACTTATGCAGAATCACCAAATGAAGTCTCTACTTTAGCTCACGAACTTGGCCATGCTTTCCATAGTCATGTCATGAGAGATTTGCCGGCTTTAAATAGAGGATATGCGATGAACGTGGCAGAAACGGCATCGACATTTGCTGAACTGGTTATTTCAGACGCTACTGTGCAAGAAGCTCAATCCGAAGAAGAAAGAATCAATCTTTTAGACAATAAAATTCAACGTTCAGCTACTATGTTCATGAATATTCAAGCTCGTTTCTTATTTGAGTCCCACTTTTATGAAGAACGCAAAAAAGGGATTGTAACGGAAAACCGCTTAAATGAATTAATGGAAGATGCTCAAAAAGAAGCCTTTGAAAATAGCTTAAGCAGTTACCACCCTACTTTCTGGGCCAGCAAATTGCACTTTTTCAATACAGGCGTCCCTTTTTATAACTTTCCTTATACATTCGGCTACTTGTTCAGTATGGGAATTTACGCAAAATCCATCGAACAAGGAAGCGACTTTGAAGAACAATATATCGCTCTATTGAAAGATACCGGTTCGATGACTTCTGAAGATCTTGCTCTAAAACATTTAATGGCAGATTTGACTCAACCAGATTTCTGGCAAAATGGCATCAACTTGATTCATCAAGATATTCAAGATTTTATGGATTTGACACAAAAATACATCGATTAATTAAACCCAACAAGGAGTGTTCAATGATGAAATACAGTTTAACATGGGACTTAGAATCTATTTTTCCTAATGGAAGTGATTCCGCTGAGTTACAAGAAAAATTAACTTTATTAGACAAACAAGCTGATGAATTTACTCAAAAAGCCAGAGAATGGGATTATGAGACAGATAAACCCCGCTATACTGTCTTAGCAGACTTGATGGTTCTTCATGACGCATTAATGGACGGCATTTCCCAGACTTATACTTTTGTAGAAGCTCTTCAATCTGAAAATGTACATGATAAAAAAACAGGCGCCTTGTTTGGCAAAGTGTCTGCTTTATCCAGCCGTTACAAAACTGCTCAAACTATTTTAACCAAGAAATTCGTGGCTATCCCTGATGAAGAGTGGTCTCAACTAACTCAGCTGCCTGAATTTTCTCCTATTGCTTTTGTTTTGACTGAGACACGCGCTGAAGGAAAAGAACTGCTCAGCGAACAAGAAGAAAAATTGATCAATGATTTGTCAGTAGATGGCTTTGAAGGTTGGAGCAGCCACTATGACTCGCTAGTAGCTAAAATCAGTATCCCATTTGAAGAAGAAGACGGTACAATTACCCATTTATCTGCTGGACAAGCTCAAAACAAAATGTATGGAGATCCTGACCCTGCGATTAGAGAAAAATTGTTTAACGAATGGGAAAAAGCTTGGCAGGAAAATGCTTCTTTATTTGCTGACACACTGAATCACTTGTCAGGTTTTCGTTTGGCAAATTATAAAGCGCATGGTATCTCAGATTACTTGAAGAAACCACTAGCATACAATCGAATGAAAAAAGAAACGTTGGATGCTATGTGGAAAGCTATTAGCGACAACAAGCAGCCGTTTGTAGATTACCTGAATCGCAAGGCTCAGTTATTCGGCAAAGAAAAATTAGCATGGCAAGATATTGAGGCACCTGTAATCGTTGGTAATGCTCGTCCCAAAAAATACCCCTACGATGAAGGAGCAGAATTTGTGTTAGGAAACTTCCGTAAATTCAGCAACAAGATGGCCGATTTTGCTCAATACGCTTTTGATAACAAATGGATCGAAGTAGAAGACCGTCCTGGAAAAGCACCGGGTGGATATTGTGCGGGGCTTCCTGAAACAAAAGAATCGCGTATTTTTATGACCTATTCCCAAAGTGCAAACGAAGTTGCTACTCTAGCACATGAGTTAGGACATGCCTTTCATAGCGATGTGATGAAAGACTTGCCTGCTATGAACCAGCAATACGCGATGAATGTGGCAGAAACGGCTTCTACCTTTGCAGAAATGATCGTATCTGATGCAACCGTAAAAGAAGCTGTCACTAAAGAAGAAAAAATCACTTTATTAGACAGCAAAATGCAAAATGCTTTAGCTATGTTCATGAACATTCATGCTCGTTTCTTATTTGAAACTCGTTTTTACGCTGAACGTCAAGCCGGTATCGTAACTGAAGAACGCATTTCTGAATTGATGACTGAATCACAAAACGAAGCATTCAAAGGGGCTTTAAGTAACGATCATCCTACTTTCTGGGCCAGCAAATTGCATTTTTATATTTCAGATGTCTCTTTCTACAACTTCCCATATACTTTTGGCTACTTGTTTAGTTTAGGTATTTACAACCGCTCTCTAGAAGAAGGTGCAGGATTTGAAGACAAATACATCGAGTTGCTTCAAGATACAGGTCGTATGACTACAGAAGAATTAGCTCAAAAACATTTAAACGTAGATTTAACACAACCAGACTTCTGGGAAGCAGGAATTTCATTAGTGAAACAAGATATTGCAACCTTCCTTGAATTAACAGAAGAATACATCTAACAAAAAATAAAAACAGCTTTGTCCAGGTATCAAAAGATATCTCGGCAAAGCTGTTTTAACATTTTTTATTTGTTACCAGTATTTTTAGGAACCAATACGGTCAAATGTTGCGGCAGTACTCTCAACGTTAATGGTAATGTATCTCCTTCATCTCCATCAACATTAGCTTTCAACTCTTTAGAATCTTGCACTTCAATAGAACCCATTTTAAATTTTCGATAAAGAATTTTTTCGTCATCTACTGCTTTTCCCGTAAATATTTTAGGAATAATATTCAATTTATCCATGATCGCTGAACCTTTTAACGCGATCAAATGTAGATAGCCATCATCTATTTCAGCTTTTGGCAGTAATTTTTCAAATCCGCCCACTGAGCTGGTTAAAGCAATCAGCATCAACATTGAATCTTGAGTGATTTCTTCATCATCTACTACGATATTGAAAGTATGCGCCTCATTGTTAGTCAAAGCTTTCGTTCCTTCCAGAAAGTATGCCAACGGACCTAATTTCGTTTTTTGCTCTACATCGACTTCTTGGACAGCTGTTGGTATTGTACCAAGAGCTACGACGTTAGCAAAATAATGATTATTTACTTTTCCAATATCCAATTTCTTTTCTTCTAAAAAGTTTAATTGAGCTATCGCCTCTTTAGGATCCATTGGAATGCCTAAAGATCTTGCTAAGTCGTTCACTGTTCCTAATGGAATAAAACTAAAATCCGGACGGTTCTCTTGTTCAGCTAAACCACTGATAGCTTCGTTTACTGTTCCATCTCCTCCCATAGCAAATACAGCAGAAGTTCCTTGTTCAGCAGCAGATTTAGCAAACGCGGTAGCGTCTCCGCCTTTTTCAGTATATTTTATAGTAACCTTGTCATACATTTCAGCTAATTTTTCTTCTGCGACACTGGATAAAGCTCCTGCCTGTTCAGTGCCGGAAGAAGGATTAACAATCAATAGTGCTTCTCTCATTCTCTTCACCTCATCGGTATGTATTATGCATTTCTTCTTCTCTAGTTTACTGAATTTTACCCGTTATTCCTACTGAAACACCTTTATATACAAAAGACCCTAAAGCAGATTTAGAAACTGCTTTAGGGTCTTTACATTGATTATCTAATCTAAATTAATATCTACCGTAGTATACTGAGAAGTTGCCCCAATATGGGTTAGATTTAAAGTTGCTTACATGTCCTGGACCAGTACTTGATTGGGATCCAACCATACCGCCATTACCTGTGTAGATAGCTACGTGGAAGATGCCACTTGGGCTTCCGCTTTTACTAAAGAACACTAGGTCACCCGGTTGAGGGCTAGTTACTTTAGTTGAACCAGCGTATTGAGCATATGAATTACGAGCAAGTGTTTTTCCTGCTTTTGCAAAGACATATTTTGTAAAACCTGAACAGTCAAATCCGCTAGTTGTATTTCCGCCAAATTTGTATGGAATACCTTTTCCAGTCAAACTATTAGCTACTTGTAAAACACTTCCGCTAGAAACGACTGGTTTTGATTCGTCTTTCTTAGCTGCTTCTGCTGCTTTTTTAGCTGCAGCTTTTTCTGCCGCTGCTTTTTCTGCCGCTGCTTTTGCTTCTTTAGCTTTTTGTTCTTTAGCTTTTTGTTCTTTGGCTGCTTTTTCTTTAGCAGCGTTCGAATTGTTATTAGAACCAGAGTTGTTATTAGTTGGTGCAGGCGCCTCAGTCGGAGCTGAAGGTGCTGTTGTCTGTACCGGTTCAGAAGATTCAGGTGTTGGTGTTGCAGCAACTTCTTCGGATTCTTCTTGAACTGAAGCAACTTCAATACTTTCTTCACTGTTTTCTTCAGAACTCTCTGTTGCAGTGAAATCTTGAGTTTCTTCTTCAGTTTCTGCAGCAAGTTGAGCTTGCTCTAATAATTCTGCTTCTGCGTCTGCTTCTGCTTGAACACTTGTGTATTCAGCAACTTGTTGTTCAGCTTCTGCTTTTTGTGCTAAGAAAGTTGAGATATCTTCTTCTGTGGTTGCTTTTTCAATTGCCAACTGGGCTACAATAACTTCTTTTTCCAGCAATTGTTTGTCCATTTCAGTACGAGTTTGTTCTAATTCCATAGCAATAGCATTTTGTTGATTGATTTTTTGTTCTGTTTGTTCTGATTTTTCAACGACAGCATTTTGATCTGCCACTTGTTCTTGAACTAACGTTTTATTTGCTTTTACTAAGTCTGTTACAACATCAATTCTACCAATTACATCAGCTACTGATTCTGATTCTAAGATAAAATCTATGTAATTTTGACTAAAACCGCTTGTCTGAACTGTACGTGCTTGCTCTTTTAGTTGCTCATTTCGTTCAGCTATTTTTTCTTCTAATACTTTGATTTCATCTTGCAATTGTTTCATGTCTGCTTGAGCTTTTTCAATTTCTTGAGCTAAAGCTGTTGTTTTTTCTTCATTATTTTTGATTTCATTTGAAATAGCTTTTAATTCAGTTTCAGTTGTAGATACTTGAGATTCGATTTGATTTAATTGAGTACTTTTTTCATCAATCAATGTTTGAGTGCTTTCAGCTTGTTGTTGAGCTTCTTCAATTTTCGTAGTGTATTCTTCTGCAGATACTTGAGTAGGTAATATAAGGGAACTGAATGTCATGGTTCCTAATAAGGCGATAGCTACAAATTTCTTTTTCACGGAATCTTTCCCTCCAACAATAGTTTACTTTTTTAAAAGTTAGTTTTTCTCTTAACGACAAATGAAGTATAGCATACGGAATATATCAAAAAGGTATCGGCAATATTACAGAATGATTAACAGAGCACTTGTTGATTTTCGTTCACAAATGCAGTTTGAATTAATAACTTCTTCAACTTTTTAGTTGCTTTTTCTTCGAGTTACTTGAACGAACAATCATTATAGTGATCATTAATTAAACCTGCTGCTTGCATGTAAGCATAGCAAATCGTTGGTCCTACAAAGGAAAAACCTCTTTTCTTCAATTCTTTAGATAATTTTTGGGATAATTCACTTTGTGAAGGAACGTCTTTTTCGTTTATTATATTATGAACAATTGATGTCTTTTTAGTAAAAGACCACAAATAATCTGCGAAAGAACCAAATTCTTTTTGTATTTCAACAAAGGCTGACGCATTTGTAACAATTGACTTAATCTTTAATCGATTCCTGATTATGCTTGGATTTTCCATTAGTTCTTCTTGTTTCTCAAGAGTGTAATGTTTGATTTTTTCTGCATCAAATCCATCTAACGCTTCGCGATAGTTTTCTCTTTTTTTCAAAACCGTCTCCCAATTCAATCCTGCTTGCATGGTTTCAAGTATGAGCAATTCGAATAGCCTCTTATCATCGCGCAATGGTTTTCCCCATTCATTGTCATGATAGTCTTTTAACAAATCTGTTTTAGCCCACGAACATCGCTTCATTTTGTTCTCTCCTTTTAGTTTGTCTATTATAGGTCAATTTTTTAAGAATCTTGATTTTGTTTTGCTGCTTGGTGTATAATACATTGTTAGTATAGCAATCTTAAGTAGGCACAAACGTATTTGCCTGCTGTTTAGTGAACATTTTGGAGGTTATAAAAAGATGACTATGGATTATCGAGTATTATTGTACTACAAATATACTACTATAGAAGAACCAGAAGAATTTAGACGTCAACACTTAGGTTTATGTAAAGATCTTGGTTTAAAAGGCAGAATCTTGGTTTCTGAAGAAGGTATGAATGGAACGGTATCAGGAACGATTGAGGCTACGCAGAAGTATATGGATACAATGCATGCAGATGAACGTTTCTCAGATATGATTTTTAAAATGGATCCGGCAGAAGGGCATGCGTTCAAAAAAATGTTCGTTCGTTACCGTCCAGAAATCGTTTCGTTGAACCTTGAAGATGATGTTGATCCGAATGAAACTACTGGTAAGTATCTAGACCCTAAAGAATTCCGTAAAGCATTATTAGATGAAAATACAATTGTCATTGATGCGCGTAACGACTACGAATACGATTTAGGACATTTCAGAGGTGCTGTTCGTCCGGAAATCAAAAACTTCCGTGAGTTGCCTGAATGGATCCGCGAAAATAAAGAAAAATTCATGGACAAAAAAGTCGTGACATATTGTACCGGCGGAATCCGTTGCGAGAAATTTTCTGGATGGTTATTAAAAGAAGGATTCGAAGACGTTGCTCAACTTCACGGCGGTATCCACACTTATGGTACTGATCCAGAAGTACAAGGTGAATTGTGGGACGGAAAAATGTATGTTTTTGATGAACGTATCAGTGTTCCAATCAATCGTAAAGAACATGTTATCATTGGAAAAGACTGGTTCGACGGTACTCCTTGCGAACGTTATGTGAACTGTGGAGACCCTAAATGCAACCGTCAAATCTTGACATCCCAAGAAAATGAACACAAATATTTACGCGGCTGTTCTCATGAATGTCGTATCTCACCAGAAAACCGTTATGTGAAACAACATCACCTAAGCCGTGAAGAAGTAGCAGAACGCTTAGCAGTGATTGGCGAAAAATTGCCTGAAACAGTTTAATTTTTATAAAATAAAAAAAGGAAAGGAGCGCTGAAAATCAGCGCTCCTTTTTTATTCATTATTATATGCCCTCTCTAATTCCGCAATGTCCATTTTTTTCATTTGTAAAAACGACTGAACGACACGTTCTTTTTGTTTTTCATCTTTTGTCGCCAACATTTCACCCAAAATTCTTGGTGAAATTTGCCAAGATACGCCAAAACGATCTTTAAGCCATCCACATTGTTCTGCTTCTGGGACCATAGACAGTTTATCCCATAAGAAATCTATCTCTTCTTGACTTTCACAATTTACGAGAATAGAAAATGCTTCATTAAAAGTAAACTCATGATTCATCACGCTGTCCATAGCTGAAAATAAAAGTCCTTCTATTGTGAATGCAGCATAATGAACTCTATTTGGCATGTCAGAATTTTCTTTATCATACATAATAGCTTCCACTGTACTATTTTTGAATAGTGTCGTATAAAATTCAACGGCTTCTTTTGCTTTACCTGCTTGCTTTCCTGAATACATGATATGAGGAACGATTTTTTGTGTGATTGGCTTATCTGTCAACTCAATTTGCCATGATACCCCGTAGCAATCATTCACCCACCCATACCATTCACTATTGGAATGTTTTCCAATCTCCATTAGAACAGTTCCCTTGATAGACAATACTTCCCATAACCGATTCACTTCTTCTTTTGATGAACAATAGACCATTAATGAAATGGCTGGAGAATGTTGAAAAGTTGGTCCAGCAGAGATAAAAATAAACTCTTGTCCAGATAGTTTCAGCTCTACATTATCAGATGTGCCTGAAGGTGTATCATGAATTTGGATGATGGATTCTATATTTGAGTCTTCAAATATAGAAGTATACAGTTCAGCTGCTTCTACAGCTTCTTTGTCGAACCAAAGATGGGGAATGATTTTTTGCATATAAACTCCTCCATTAGTATTTTTCAACACTATCAACGATTGATATTATATAAGTGCTTTACCCATCGATTCTCATACTCATCTTTGCATTTTTTGAATATGGAACAAGGTACAGTCCATCTTCCCTTGACCATTCAGCATAGACAATTTCTTCTGCTTTTTTGAATCCTTTATCGATGATTTCTTCAAGTAACCATTCTTCAGTCTTTTCAATACTTTCTAGAGCTTTTGTTTCTACCCTACCTTCCTCAATCAATAGATCAGCCAACGTAGAACGCACTTCTTCATTCTTCATTACGCTGACTTCTCCGCTGGTTTCTAATATGACGTATTTTGCTTCTTTCAAAGAAAAACAATCTTGGCTCCTTAACAATGATCGAAGTTGTTCTAATTCTATATGATTTTTGGCTAATTCATTAAGATTCAACTGTCCGTCATGAATTAATATACTCGGTACCCCTTCAACATTTGACTGAATCGATGTTGTTTTTGAACGATCACTTCTATGATATAGATCAAAGTTCCCCAGAAACCTAAGGCAAATAGAACATGTCCTATATGGACAGATTGTTCATAAATCGCTCCCTCTACTATCCCACCCAAGATTAACGTATAAATTAAATCAAAAGGTGTTACTTCAGCCATCGTTTTCTTGCCTAATACCCTAATAACTAACAACAATCCGATCAACCCAATTAACAGCTCTAGTCCAATTGTAAGAAACACGTTATTCCTCCTCTTATTTCTTACTAATGATTGTCTAATTATCATTCCTTATCTTCTCTTTCTATTGTAAAATGTTTGAACCAAAAAAACACACTTCAAGATTGCTATATAAAAAAAACAACCTTTGTTCAGACGATATCTACGTCTTAAAACAAAGGTCATTTTCCTGCTCGTGTTTATTCTTAACTTAAAATCAAGGCATCGTCATTTAATACTGTTCCGCTGTTCTTATGAAACATTTCTAGCAAATCGGGTATCGTCAATTGAGCTTTTTCTTTCCCAGAAATATCTACCACTATATTCCCTTCACTCAACATAATCAGTCTGTTTCCATATTGAATGGCTTGTTCCATATTGTGAGTAATCATCATGGCAGTCAATTTTTCTTCTTGAACGATTTTTTCTGTCAAATCTAATACCATTTGGCTGGTTTTTGGATCTAGAGCTGCAGTATGTTCATCCAACAATAATAATTTAGGTGTTACTAATGAAGCCATTAAGAGTGTCACAGCTTGTCTTTGCCCGCCGGATAATAACCCGATTTCCATCTTCATTCTATCTTCTAATCCTAGCCCCAACCTCTTTAATGATTCTTTGAAAATCTGACGCTGATCGTCTTTCACTCCAGAAGTCAATCCGCGGTTTTTCCCCCGCTTCAAGGCTACTGCTAAATTTTCTTCGATGGTTAATCTGGAGGCAGTTCCCATACGCGGATCTTGAAAGACCCGGCCAATGTCTTTAGCTCTTTTTACTGTGGACAGTTTAGTGATGTCTTTTCCTTCAAGTATGATTTCCCCTTCATCTACAGCAAAACTACCTGCAATACTATTCATTAACGTTGATTTACCAGCCCCATTCCCGCCAATAATCGTGATGAAGTCCCCTTCATAAATCGTTAAATCCAATCCTTTTAACACATGATTTTCATTCACTGTACCAATCTCAAAACTTTTATGGATGTCCTTCATTTCTAATACTGGTTTCATATCAATGTGGCTCCTTTCTCGTTTGTTTGGTTGAGTTTCTTTTTGCACTTGTTAGGCAACTTGACCAATGGAGAAGCTAGAGCAACCGTCAATAGTATAGCGGAAAAGACTTTCAAGTCTTGCGGATCGACGTTCAACTCTAATACTAAAGACAACATCAACCGATATAAGACTGCTCCTATAACAATCGTCATCAAACGCTTAGCAAATGTCAGATGACGGAAAATAACTTCTCCAATAACAATAGAGGCTAAGGCGATCACGATTGTACCAATACCACTGCTGATATCTGCAAAACCATTATCCTGAGCAATCAATCCACCAGACATAGCGATTAATCCATTACATAACATATAAGAAATGATCTCCATTTTATCGGTGTTGATCCCATTTGCTTCACTCATTTCTGAATTGTCTCCAGCAGATCGAATAGCTAGTCCAGTCTCTGTATTGTAGAATAATTTCAAACTTATGATAACTAAAGAAACAATGATCCATCCAACTATTAACGTAGAAAGCTTTGATTTCACTCCCCATGACTCTGCAGTTTCCATTAAGGTGAGTTCGCCTAATAAATTGACATTTGCTTTCCCCATAACTCTTAAATTAATCGAATACAATCCGGTCATTGTGATGATTCCAGAAATAAGAGAAGGAATCTTCAATTTTGTGTGCAGCAGAGCGGAAATCATTCCAGCTGCCATACCGCTTACTAATGCTGCCGTCGTTGCGATCCAAGGAGAGACACCGTTCACAATCAAAGTAGCCGTAATTGCTGCTCCTAAAGGAAAACTTCCTTCTGCTGTCAAATCTGTTATTTTCAAGATACGGAAGTTTAAATAGACTCCAATTGCCATTACTGACCACAATAATCCTTGAGATGTGCTTGATAATAAAATATCCATTTTTACCTCTCCTTTATTTCATAATGTTGCTTTTTTTATTCTGGCAATACGATATCGTCCGGATTTATCCCTAATGCTTCTGCCATTTCTTCGTTAATCACTAATTCGAGACTATCAGATGTTTCAACAGCTATTTCTTCTGGTTTCTTGCCTTCTTCAATAATTTGAAGAGCCATTTCAGCTGTTTGACGTCCTAAATCCTCATAATTGATTCCGTAAGTTGCCAAGCCTCCAGCTTCGACTTGTTCAGCAGAACCTGCTACCACGGGTAACTGGTATTCCATGGCTATTTTACCTACTGTCGCTGCTGTACTGGCTAAGGTATTATCTGTTGGGATATATATGCCATCAACATCTTGTGCTAATGTAGTCAACACTTGCTGTACATCATTGGTAGATGAAACCGTCAAAGCTTCTACCTTCACACCACTTGATTCAAGCGCTTCGATGGCTAAATTTGCTTGTATTTCAGAGTTAGGTTCTCCTGCGTTGTAAATAAGGCCGATTTTTTCTGCATCCGGAACTATTGATAGTAAAAGAGCGATTTGTTCTTTAATTGGTACCATATCGCTTGTTCCCGTAATATTTCCGCCGGGCTCCTCGTTACTTTCTACTAATCCCGCATCTTCTGCATCAGTTACTGCTGTAAAAAGGATAGGATCTTCTTTGGTTTCATTTGCCAAAGATTGTGCAGCAGGTGTAGCAATTGATAAAATAACGTCATTTTCTCCTGCCAATTGTTGGCTCATGCTTTGAAGATTCGCCTGATCTCCTTGAGCATTTTGATAATCCAACGTCAGATTTTCTCCTTCTGTATAACCGGCATCCTCTAATTCAGCTAAAAACCCTTCACGTGCTGAACTAAGAGATTCATGTTCCATAAACTGTAATACTCCTATATTGATAGATCCATCATCTGAAGACTCCGCTGAACCGCAAGCCGCCAACACCATTCCCGATAGTATAGCTACTCCAGTTAAAGCGATTTTTTTCAATTGATTTTTATTCGTCATTTTCATTTCCTCCTCATTTTTTCTTAATAAATTGAATGCCTTATCAAACTTACCTAAGAGCCTCCTTCTATAGTTGAATAATAAAAAGCGCCTCATTAGATGATAAAAACCTAATGAGGCGCAAATCTTATTGATTACTGATCGATTTTAGCAGCCGCTTAGATTTTTCATCTACGCGGCTGGTTGAAAACAGTACAAAGTACTTTAGCCATCATAGACGCAAACTTGGTTATTGTTTGCATCCATAATGTTGATATGTCTACAAACACCGTCTAAAGTAGCTAAAGTAAAAATTATTCAAATTTATGGGTTCTTTTCTCATTACTATTTTCATTAAGAATCACTCACTATCTAAATTTGATATTGCTAGTATAATGTAATTTAGATGAGAATGTCAACGATAAAATTAGAATTCTTTCATCATACTCTTTTTTTACTGCTCCTATCTTACAAAAACGTTCAAATTTGAACGTTTCTTTTCGGAAATATATCTTTTTTATCAACTCTGTCCGTCTACTCCTAATAAAAATTTTCTTTTATTTCTTTATTTGGTATAATTAGCGAAGCCATATGGAAGATACAGTCAACTCCAATTTAACGGATGTATACTTCCATTTTTTTATTATTCATGACGAGAACCATACTTTATAGATTATGAGGTGATTTAAATTTGAACGATTCAGGCAATAAAGACGGACGTTCACTGTGGGAAAAAGTCTCGCAGTTTGGAAAATCTGTCTATCAGAACAGTGTGGATTTTATAGATTCAAACCGTGAAAAAATAGACGGAAGAACCAGGAAAAATCTTGCAAAAGAAGATACTCTTGCAGCCGAAACATCAAGTACCCATGAGATGAATGAAACAAATGAACTCTCCTCTGATACTATGGATGAAAATACAGAGCCTAGAACAGGATTCAGCAGATTTCTCTTCGGGTTTAATGTTGCTTACAAGGTGATCAAGAATTTAGTTATTATATTTTCTCTTCTTTTATTGATTGGTGGAGCTTTCGCTGGAGGAGCAGGTATTGGACTTTTTGCTTCACTAGTATCAGGTCAAACGCCGCCTTCATATGAAGAAATGCAAGTTGCTATTGGAAATGTAGAACAAACTTCTACAATGTATTACGCTAGTGGAGAAATGATCAGTGATTTTCGTTCTGATCTAAAACGCACCACTATTTCTTTAGAAGACATCTCTGAATATGTTATCAATGGTGTTGTTGCAACAGAAGATGAATACTTCTGGGAGCATCCCGGAGTCGTTCCTAAAGCAGTTCTTCGTGCAGTTGTACAACAACTAACAGGCTCTGTTCAAACTTCAGGCGGATCTACATTGACTCAGCAATTGATCAAACAACAAATTTTATCTCCTGAAGTAACATTTGAGCGAAAAGTAAATGAGATATTGATTGCTTTTAGAGTTGAAAATTATTTTTCTAAAGAAGAGATATTGCAAGCCTATTTAAATGTTTCTCCTTTTGGAAGAAATAGTTTGGGACAAAATATCGCTGGTGTGCAGGAAGCTGCAACAGGGATTTTCGGCGTAAAAGCAACTGACTTAACTCTTCCTCAAGCAGCTTTTATTGCAGGTCTTCCTCAAAATCCAATCACTTACAGCCCTTATACGGGGTCAGGTGAGATAAAAGAAGATCAAACGAGCGGGTTGAACAGGAAAAACGAAGTATTGTTCCGTATGTACCGTGAAGGTTACATTACTGAAGAAGAATATGTTTCCGCTAGAGATTATGATTTGACACAAGACTTTATTTTGCGACAAGAAAATGAACAAGATACAAATTCATTCGCATATGATGCTGTGGAAACAGAAGCCCGTACAATTTTAATGGAACTGCTTTATACGGCAGATGGATTAACTAAAGAAGAAATTGATGCTGATCCTAATCTGTATACTCGTTATTATGAAAGAGCTGATGACGATCTACGCTTAAACGGGTATAAAGTCTATTCTACTATAGATAAAACAATCCATAACGCTTTAGAGCAAGTTGCATCTGAATATGGTCCAGATATGGGACGAACTAAAAAAGCTCCTGCAGTTTATGATCGTTCAACTGATGAATACATTCAACCAATGGAAGAAGATCCTGAAACAGGAGAATCCGTTCCTAAAATGGTTGAAATTCAAGTTGGTTCTTCATTGATCGACAATGCAAGCGGTCGAATCATTGCTTTTGTCGGCGGTACTAACTATAAAGATAATATGCTGAATCATGGTTTGTATGTTGAAAGACAACCTGGTTCGACAATAAAACCTGTTTTAGTTTACGCTCCTGCTCTTGAAGAAGGCTTGATCACACCAGCAAGCATGGTATCTGACTCCCGTTTGTTCGTACCAAACTGGTCATCAGAAGAAAGCAAATTTGTCGGTAAGGAAGTAACGAACGTAGGAAATGTCTTTTCTAATAAAAACGTCTCTGTTCGAGAATCATTAACGAATTCAATGAATATCCCTACTTCTCGTATTTATTTAAAAATGCTTGAGAACGGATCTACTCCTGGTAACTTCTTACCTTTAATGGGTATTGGATCGGATGCTGTACATCCTGATGAGTACAAAAATGCTGCATTAGCTTTAGGTGGTACTGGTCATCAAGAAGTTAATGAAGAAGGCGAAATTGTGGGCATGAACTATGGTCCAACTGTTTTAGAAATGACGAGTGCCTATACGATGTTGGCAAATCAAGGTATTCATGCTGATCCTTTCATGATTGAACGCATTGAGAACAGCGAAGGTGATGTCATTTATCAACATGAATCTGAAACAACCAAGGTCTTTACTCCAGAAACGGCTTATATGACAGTAGATATCTTGAGAGATGTTATGGAAAACAGCACTGTTGGCGGTACTAAGGATCAACTGAACTTCTCAGCAGATATCGCTGGTAAAACAGGGACAACAAATGCTCAAGAAGATATCTGGTTTATTGGTATGACACCTACCATTACCTTAAGTTCTTGGATTGGATACGACGTAGACCAAATTTCTATAGACACGGAAAACGGAGTTCATCCCAGTAAAAGAAACTTGAATTTTTGGGCAAGATTAATGAATGCCGTCTATGAGAAAAACCCTACTTTAGTAGGAACAGATAAGACTTTCAATCAACCAGAAGGAATCGTCGAAGAAGAAATTTTAGCTGAAACAGGGATGAAGCCAGGCGAAATCACAGTGCCTTCAGACGCTGTAGAAAAAGCTAAAGACTCTGAATTGCAATACGCTGATTTTGAAGAAAGAAAACCAAATGTTTCTCCTTCTAGATGGTTGCCTGATGGTGCTAAAGTTTCTATTTCAGGTGATATGAAGAAAGAGATCTTTGCAAAAGATAAAGTTCCTGGAACAACCGTGTACGATTTCTTAATCGGTAGCCCACCTCATATTCAAAATAGTTTTTGGAAATCAAAAGCTGGTTCTGGAAACAGTGCTCAAGCAAAAGAGGATACCAAAGAAAATGACAAAGAAGAAGAAAATGCTAACGAAGACTAAGAACTTCTTATAGCAGCAAAAAAGATTCATTGGGTTCCGTACCCAATGAATCTTTTTTCTATACTTTTTTGATTAGCTCTCTCTAAATGAAAAAAACCTTTCCTACTGAATACTAGCAGTAGAAAAGGTTTTTTTTAAAATTAATCTTCTGCACGTGTTGTTCCTCTATGAGCAACATGATAAGGCAAGATAATAGTTTTTTCATCTGTTTCTTCTTTGTTCATCAACTTAGTTAATAATCTCATCGCTACGGCACCGATGTCATATAAAGGTTGAGTGATTGTACTTAATTTTGGACGAGTCATTTCAGTTAATTTAGAGTTGTTTGTTGTCACGATCTCAAAATCTTCTGGAACTTTAATCCCTCTATCTACAGCACCATTTAAGATACCTACTGCTAATTCATCATCTCCGACAAATGCAGCCGTAGCACCAGATTCAGCTAGTTTTGTAAACAATTCTTCTCCACTTGTAAAAGTGTACTCTGATTCAAAGATCAAGCTTTCATCATATTCAATAGAAGCTTTCTCTAAAGCATCTTTATAACCAGATAAACGGTAAACACCATTGATTGGCTCAGTTTGCGGTCCTGAAACAAATGCGATTCTTTCGTTTCCGGATTTAATCAATTCAGCAACCACTTCTTCTGCCGCATTTTTGTAATCAATATTGACACTGCCTACTTGCTCATCAGGATCTACAGTTCCTGCTAAGACAACGGGCGTTTTAGATCGAGAAAATTCCGCTCTCATGTCATCGGTGATTTTGTGACCCATGTAAATAATACCGTCTACTTGTTTTGCAAGTAATGTATTCAACACTTGGATTTCTTTTACATCATTTTGATCAGAGTTTGCCAAAATAATATTGTATTTGTACATGCTTGCAATATCATCTATCCCTCTAGCTAAAGACGCAAAGTATAAGTTCGTTACATCTGGGATGATAACCCCTACAGTAGTTGTTTTTTTACTTGCTAATCCACGCGCTACTGCATTTGGACGATAATCTAAACGATCAATAACATCTAACACTTTTTTACGAGTAGTTGGTTTTACATTGGGATTGCCGTTTACAACACGAGATACTGTAGCCATTGAAACGTTTGCTTCGCGCGCAACATCATAAATCGTAATAGTCTGTTTTTCCATTTTTTAATAGCTCCTTTAAAGTCATGTCGTTCATTTTTCAACCTATTTTTCAATAATTCTAATCTACCAAATCTAATCCAATATTGCAAGCGGTTTACATTTATTTTCATGAAATTTTCACTTGCTTTTTCAGATAACGTTTTCAAAAATATTTTTATGCTCTGCTGTTGCTTAATGATACAATAAGAGGGAATGCATAAAGTAACTTAGAAAGAAGGAATATAATGTTAAAACAACTAACTCTATTACAAAATTGGTTGCAAGAAAATGATGTAGACGCTGTTTTCATCAATGATCCTGACAATGTCGCTTATTTCAGCAGTTACCACAGTGAGCCTCATGAAAGGATTTTAGCTCTACTAGTCTTTAAACAGGCCGCTCCATTTCTCTTTGTTCCTGCATTAGAAAAAGAAGATGTTTTATCCAGTCAGTGGTCATATGATGTAGTTTCTTATTTAGATCATGAAAATCCTTGGGCTGTGATCCAACAGACGATCATGCAGAGAGTAAATCATTTATCAGCCCTAGCCATCGAAAAAGATTTTTTAACAGTTGCAAAATTTGACCAATTGAATCTTGCGCTTTCTCTTTCAACGGTTACAGACGCAAGCCCACTTATCCAACAAATGAAAGTTATTAAAACAGCAGAGGAAATACAAAAAATGATTGAAGCTGGAAAATGGGCAGATAAAGCTCTAGAGATCGGATTTAACGCTATAGCTGAAGACGTTGAAGAACAAGAAATCGTAGCTGTGATCGAGTATGAACTGAAAAAATCAGGTATAAAGAATATGAGTTTTGAAACAATGGTTTTGACTGGAGACAATGCTGCTAGTCCTCATGGTACGCCTGGCGCTAGAAAAATCAAAAAAAATGACCTCATTTTATTTGATTTAGGTGTAGTTTATGAAGGATACACCAGTGATGTCACACGGACAGTAGCATTTGGTGATCCTTCACCGCAAGCTAGAGAAATTTATGATCTAGTTCTTAGAGCCAATGAAGCTGCTATTGCGGCTGTAAAGCCTGGCATAACAGCAGGAGAATTAGACAAAATAGCAAGAGATATTATCTCAGAGGCTGGCTATGGAAAATACTTTAACCACCGCCTGGGCCATGGATTAGGAAGCAGCGTTCATGAGTTTCCTTCTATTATGGAAGGAAATAATCTAGTGATCGAGGAAGGTATGTGTTTTTCTATCGAGCCAGGTATTTACGTGCCTGGCATAGCTGGTGTACGCATAGAAGACTGTGTCTATGTGACTGCAAATGGCTGTGAAGTTTTGACTCATACGCCTAAATCTCTGACGTTCATTTCTTAAAGATCATTTAATAACTTAAATTTCAAACCGCGAAAAAAGAGACTGGAATTTTCCAGTCTCTTTTTTTATGTCCATTTTTCAGTACCCGTAAGTACTAAATACTTTATAAGATAGATTAGATTCCGACATTTGTATTAGTCGTTCTTTCTCCATCGCTTTCTTCAGTTGTTTGTTCTGTGCTGACATTTGTTGTAGTGTATTGAGGATCTTCGTCGAATTTTTCTTGGTCATAATCAAAATCCATTGTAGCTCTTTCCACATCTTTTTTCATATTTCCAGCAGTATACTGAGGCATTTCACGAGATTTTTCTGCTTCAGAAACTTTTTTCTCTCGTTCTGATTGGAACTCTTCTTTAACTTCAGATCCCTTTTCTTTCACTTGTCCAGCTGCATCTTTTACTTCGGTTTTTATATCCTCTAAGTTATCTTTTAATCCTTGCGAATTAGAAGACATTTGACTCTTCATTTTATTAGCAGTATCTTTTAAGCTGATTTTGATGTCTTCTGTTGCACTCATAGCAACCTCTCTCATCTCAGTCCCTTTTTCTTTTGCTATTTGTGAATAGTCTTTTGCAGTTCCTTTAGCTTTATCTGCTTGTTCAGTAAGATCTGATCTTAATTCTTTTCCTGACTTAGGTGCAAATAAGAGTGTTGTCGCTGCTGCTGCAGTTGCTCCCAAAATTGCTCCTAATAAAAATCCGCCTTTTTTACTCATAATTCAATCTTCCTTTCTTTATATAAAAGTTGTAGATTGTCAGACTCTCGATTATTCTGAATCTTTTTTATTTTTTCTCTTGCGGTTCATGTTCATAGCTGTTTTACCTACTTTTGTCGCAACGCCTGTTTGAGCAGTACGTTTTGTTACTCCTGTAACACGGTCAGTTAAGTTACGTGTAGAAGAGTTTAGATTTGAAACAGACACTCCTAAATCTCCAATAGCTTGGAATAAAGGATCGGTTTTGCCTAATTTCCCATTCACATCATCCAACGTAGTATTGGATTTGTTCAGCAGCCCCTCTACTTCAATCAATAAGTTGTCTGCATCTTTAGTGATTACTCGAAGACTAGAATTGGCCTCCTTGACTGTATCGGAAACTTCCCCCATAATCTTAGAAACTTTAAGCAAGACAATCACTAAAAAGACTACTAGTACTGCAAATGCAACCGCTGCTATCAACGCAGCAATTTCTCCACCTGTCATATGAATCCCTCACTTCCTTTTAATTTTCAACTTATTTTTTAAATGGCTCATTTAAATCTACAGAGAGTAAACATAGCAGCATTTAAAAAACGTTTTCTATTCGTGTATAGAATACCATTTAAAAAAAAGGAGTTCAAACAATACGAAATGGAATAGAGTAAAAAGTTCGCTTTTCATTTTATTCTAAAGTATTTAGACACATTAAAGACTGTCGTAATAATGGTCACAGAAGTTTAACAACGATTAGGTTTTATTTAAGCTGTTATTTTGTTAAGATGTCATTTAGCAGCGATAATTTTTCATGAGGTGAAATGAATGAACGAATCAAATGTTACAGAGTCCGTAGTAAATGATGTTGTAGAGAAAACAAACTTGTTTAGTCAGTATTGGAATTCAATTAATTGGAATAAAATCATCAGCAGTGTTTTAACCACTAGTCTGCAAATCTTATTTTTCTTGATCCTGTTTTATATCTTAAAAAAGATTGGAGATGTTCTGATCACCAAGGCTTTTTCGAGTTATAGGAGAAAAGAAAATATATCTATAAATCGGTTGAATACATTAAATAGCTTATCGCAAAATCTTTTCCATGCCGTCATAGGGTTTTTACTAGCCTATTCTATCTTGAATGTAATAGGTGTTCCTGTTGGGTCTTTACTAGCTGGTGCAGGGGTAATTGGTCTGGCTTTATCTTTAGGCGCTCAAGGATTCGTCAGCGACATCGTAAATGGCTTTTTTCTATTGCTTGAAAAGCAACTGGATGTTGGAGATGTGGTAGAGCTGGATACTGTATCTGGAACAGTTGTCGATGTGAACCTCAAAACTACTCAAGTCAAAAGTTTTGATGGAACATTAAACTTTGTACCCAACCGTTATATTACAATAGTCAGCAATAAATCACGAGAAGACATGCAAGTAATGATCAAAATCCGTCTTTATCCTGATGCCGACATTCAAAAGGTCTCTAAGATTATTTCTGATGTAAATGAGCGTTTGGTTCCTCAATTTCCTCAGATAACCGAAGAACCTTCTTATACTGGGATGATCGACATAGGAGAAGGCCAGACTGGAATTCGTATAACTATGTATACTTTAAATGGAGAGCAATTTGATATTCAACATCGCTTTTTCCAAGAATACGTCAGCAGTCTAACAGAAGCAGGTATAAAAATACCTTTGACGAAATACCCTATAGTCTAGATTTCCTTAAAATAGTATTATAAGTAGACTCATTAACAATGGTCAAACGAAAAGAAGCTGAATCGGAGTTTTTCTCCGATTCAGCTTCTCTTTATTTTTAACTTAAAGCTACTTTCTCTTGTTCCAATACATAGTTTCCTTTTGCTTCTAAGAAATCACCGACTGTTTTTATAGCAAAAGGAATGGCTTCTTCTTTAGGAGACATTTGAGGATGATGTAATCCATATGGTGTATCGACACCCAACCAAAACATTGTTCCTGGGATTTTGTCTAATAAATAGCCAAAGTCTTCTCCTGTCATGGCTGTTCCAGCTTCTTCATAGCGGACATCTGCATGGTTTTTCATAAACTGAACAAATGTCTCTGTTTCTTTCGGCGTATTAATAACTGGCAAATAGCCGTACATGTTCAAATCTACATCTACTTTGCATTGATAAGTCATTTCGATTCCTTGAGCGATTTCTGTAAATCGTTTTTGGACCATATAACTCATATCTTTGGTCAATGCCCGTATAGTACCTTCAATACGGGCATGGTCACTAATGACGTTTCCTGTTGTACCAGCATGGAATGAACCCAGGGTTACTACCGCTCCTTCAACAGGATTGACATTACGGCTGACGATCGTTTGCACTTGGTTTACAAATTGACTGGCTGCTACAACCATATCATTGGATTCTTGCGGGTACGCTGCATGTCCTCCTACGCCATGAAAATCTACCACTAGATCGCAAGTTGAAGCAAACAGAGTGCCTTCTTTGGTAGCTATAGTTCCTACAGGTCGATTTGGATCAACATGCAGAGCATAAAATTCATCTGGCAGCCATTCATTCAGGAAACCTTTATCATAATAGATTTTTGCGCCACTGACTGTTTCTTCTGCTGGCTGAAAAAAGAACACCATATGGTCTTTAACTGGATGCTCACTAAAATGAGCCAATATCCCTAAAGTAATGGCCATATGTACATCATGTCCACATGCATGCATTCTTCCTTCATGAATAGATCCAAAAGCCAAATCTGTCTTTTCTGAAACAGGCAGTCCGTCGATATCTGTTCTCCATCCAATCGTACGGTTTCCTTCCGTTCCTCTTACTCTTACTAAAATAGCTGTTTCATCCACTTTAACTTCTAAATGTTTTTGAGGCAATTGCTGAATAACCTTCAGTAAGTAATCACGCGTTTTAAATTCTTTTAACCCTACTTCAGGAATCAAATGCAAATCTCTTCTTATTTTTACAAACGGGTCTAATTTTTCCAATCTGGACTTACTCCTTACATCTATCTAACTTATAAATGAACCAATTGTTCTATCTAGGTTTATTTATAGTCATTAATGAATTGATTTTTTTGGTTTATTTATTTCAGCTTGATGATTGATTGATCATTAATTGATCAACTAGAAATTTACTGACAAATTGATTCTTGATGCGGTTGAACATCATAACGATGCTCAAATCCATGCGCTACATGGTTTACTGATTTTAGAATTTCTCGTCTTGTGACGATACCTTGAAATTTCTTTTCGCTGTCTACAATACAGATAAACGCATTATCGACTAGCAAATGCAACAGATCTTCCAGTTCATAATCATCATTTAAAACGGCAAAATCAGTTCGCATCACTTCGCCTACCGTTAGTGAGTCTAACTGGTCAAAATGAATTTCTGTAACCCCTGTGATAGCTTCTATGATCATGGGGATGGAAATGAGTCCGCTGACACGGGCTTCTTTGTCTAAAACAACGATAACATTAAATCCGATTTTGGTTAAAACTAGCAGGGCATGGTTCAAATTATTTTCTGCTTGGACATGTGCTACTTCACTGGCAGGAATCAAGTAATTTTCTTGATTTTCTAAAAACATCTCTTGGATTTTATCTCCAATCATGGATGGTTTCCTCCTAAATATCATCTTCATTACTATTGGTATTTTACAGTACACAAGCAAATAATCATATGTTTTAGCAACTATTTAAAAAGTTTTAACTAAATTGATAAACTTCCTTTATATTTTACTGTACTGAACAACTAGTCCTTCAATTGGTGTATGGTTACGATCATAATAAGAAACCGTTATTTCTCTTTCGTCTACCTCTACAATAGCATACGTTTTAACATGATATTTCCCTCTAGGCTGTAAAATACTTCCTGGATTCAATAAAACGATTCCATCTCTTTTCTCTACACCCAATTCATGTGAATGTCCAAAAAAAGCGAAGTTTGCTTTTGCTTTTTTTGCGGCATCTAGAAGTGGCACCATAGAAGATTTCACATCCAAATAATGTCCGTGAGCCATAAAAAAGCGATTGCTCCCAACGTCTACGATTTGTTCCAGTTCGAAACGCGGGTCAAAATCCATATTCCCTCTTACTGTGATGAAACTCTCCCAAATATCATCCGATGCTTCCAACTCTGAATCCCCGCAATGGAACAATTTGCTCATACTCTCTTTGTATTTGTCCCGAAGCTCTACTAAAACTTCCCTATCCCCATGACTATCACTAACAACAAGTATTTTCATTATCGGATTCTCCTTATTTATCTAACATTGAAATCCATTCGTCCCAAACTTTTTCCAAATTGATCAAAGCTTTTGCTCGATGGCTGACAGCATTTTTTTCATCTTCCATCATTTCTGCCATCGTCTTATTTTTGTCTGCTACAAAAAATAATGGATCATAACCAAACCCATTTTCTCCTCGCGGAATAGACAAAATATGTCCTTCTACTTCTCCTTCAACAACTAAACTCTCTTTTCCGGGCGCAGCTAAAGCCAATGTACAGTGGAACTGAGCTGTTCTTTTTTCAAAAGGTACATCGGTCAGTTCATGCATTAATTTTGCGTTATTTGCTGCATCGCTTTTTCTTTCTCCTGCATATCTTGCTGAATAAACTCCAGGATTGCCATCCAAATAATCTACCTTTAATCCAGAATCATCAGCCAAAACAAGCATATTCAGTTTATCTGCTATGGTTTCAGCTTTTAACAGAGCATTCTCAGCAAACGTTGTTCCTGTTTCTTCTACGTCGGGAATATCAGGATAGTCTAACAAGGTTTTAACTGTGAATCCTTTTTTACCAAATAAACTTTCAAACTCAGCTGCTTTTCCTTTATTGCGAGTAGCAATTAAAATTTCTTTTTTGCTTTTACTTAAGTCAAGAGGAGCTAAATTTTGATTCATACGGTTCCCTTCTCTGATGGCTTTGTTTTGTAGATCAAACAATTGAAGAATGCCTGCTTCTCCTATTTCCATCATCTCATCCATTTGCGCTTTAGAAAAAGGCGCTTTTTCCCCTGTGCCTTGGATCTCTACAAATTTCCCGCTGGAAGTCATGACTAAATTCATATCTACAGCTGCTGAGCTGTCTTCACTAAAATCTAAATCCAATAAGATATCTTCTTGCAAAGACATTCCTACACTGATAGCTGCGATATTTTCCAAAACCGGAGTTTCTTTTACCAGCTGTTGATTGACCAGTTTTTGAACAGCTAAACTCAGAGCAACAAACCCGCCCGTAATACTTGCTGTCCTTGTTCCACCATCGGCTTGAATTACATCACAATCTATTACAATCGTTTTTTCTCCTAGTTTTTCCAAATCGACCACTGAGCGAAGGGAGCGAGCAATCAATCGTTGGATTTCCATTGTTCTCCCGTTTATTTGGCCACGAACAGCGTCACGCTGTTTTCGCTGCTGTGTCGCACGAGGCAGCATATTGTACTCTGCATGAACCCACCCGCTATTTTGTCCCTTTAAGAATCGGGGAACTTTATCCTCGATTGTCGCCGTGCAGATCACTTTTGTGTCCCCAACTGAAATTAAAACGGATCCTTCTGGGTGCATCAAGTAATTTGGTTCAATAGTTACTTTTCTTAACTCTGCTGCTTTTCTATTATCATTACGCATAACTGGACTCCTTCATCACAACTTTAGTACTGTTGTTTATTATTCCGCAGTTCCTAGGTGAATCTGTTCTACTTCTAATTCTTTCAATCCTAACCATTGTGAAGCTATGTCATGAAACATTTGCTTAGAACCTGTTGTATAAAACTTACGTTCACTAGAAGTTTTCTTTTGACTTTTTTCGGCCAGGTCGTAGTAATCTAAAATAGTGCTCACTTCACTAATCGTTTCTGCTCCAGAATCGATCAACGTAACATTTTCTCCGATTACATTTTGGATGATTGGGCGCAATAGAGGATAGTGAGTACATCCTAAAATCAATGTATCCAACTGTTTATTTTTCAAAGGTTTCATTGTCTCAGCTACAACTTTTTTGGCTATCGCACTTCGGTATTCGTTGCTTTCTACCAAAGGAACAAATTTGGGACAAGCTAGACTAATGACTTCCACTTGGTTATCTTTGTCGTGAATCAATTGTTCATACATTTTGCTTTTAACAGTTCCTTCTGTCCCAATGATGCCTACTCGATTATTAGATGTGGATTTGATTGCAGCTCTGCTCCCTGGCATAATAACGCCTATTACAGGTATAGCCAATTTCTTTTTAATATCTTCCAATGCTACGGCTGTAGCTGTATTACAAGCAATGACCAGCATTTTAATGTCTTTGCTTAATAAAAATTGAGTCATTTCCCATGTAAATTGCAGCACCTGTTCTTGAGGTCTTGGTCCGTACGGGCAACGAGCTGTATCGCCAACATAATAAATGGATTCATTTGGCAATTGACGCATAGCTTCTTTTACGACTGTTAATCCGCCGACTCCTGAATCTATAAAACCTATTGCTTGTTTTTTCATATTTTAACAACCTTTATTATAAAAATTATACTGCTCTAGTATTTATTGTCGCTGTTTTATCCTAAAAATTCAAGTCTATATACCCTTGTTTGCAGACTTATTTAGTTTTTCCTCAAAAAACAGTGAATTTATTTTGTCAAAGTCCTTTTTTCACTGGGCTTTGCATAAAAAATAGTAGGTTTCTTCTATTAATCAATGTATAATAATATAGGAAACTATTGAGGTGAAATCATTGAAAAAGAAACTAAAACCCGAAGAACAGAATCTAGAATTGTTAAATACCCCCGTTAACTTATTTGGACACGAATTGATCCGAACGGAATTATTAACGAACATATTAGGCAAAGATGCTGAAGCTATTTTATATTGGGCCGGTAAAGAACTGGCTCGTAATCATCCTTTAACGAGTTTTGAAGATGTGGTTCTTTTTTTCGAACAAGCTTCATTTGGAACACTAATCCGTACAAAAGAAAAACGTTCTTCTTCTACATATAGTCTTTCTGGAAAATTGATCGACTTGCGTTTAGCTCAAAAAGGAGCCGTTTTTTCTCTGGAAGCTGGTTTTTTAGCAGAACAAATGCAACATATAAATGGTGTTTATGCAGAAGCATATGCAGAAGTCATCAAAAACAAGACCGTTGTGATCACTTTGAAGTGGGACAATAAAGATTTCGTTGAAGTCGATGCAGATAACTAAAACCGTCAGAAAAAGGATCTTTCTTCCTTTTCTGACGGTTTTTTAGAAATTTTATTTTAACAGCAATTTTACCGATAACGCTCTTAACTCTTTGGGCTACTTCTTCTTCATCGCTTTTAGAGATATCTGCATAGTTTTAAACATACCTGCATCAGAGTAAATAAGAACACTTGAGCGGTATAGTAAGAGTGACAGCCAAGTTGTCAATAAAACAAATACAATCAGCAACACGATCGATACCGTTACGCCTGTTGTTGTAACTGTATCGCTCGCTACTCTAAACGGCATGATAAACGAAGTAAATAGCGGGATATATGATCCGATTTTGATGACCATGTGCGTTGGATTGTAAAACGCGAATAAACCTGCATAAAAACCGGCAAGAGATAAAAACACAATAGGCGTGACCGCTTTTGAAACATCTTCTACTTTTGAAACAAGCGATCCTAAGAAAGCTGCTAAAACAGCGTACAACACGATTCCTAACACAAAATAAATCAGTGACGTCCCGACAAATCCTTGCAGAATAGCAGAAATATCAAACCCTTCAAGCAAATCTTTTACGAAACCGACTTGTAAGGCTATTGCCCCTAAGAGAGCATAAATGGCAATTTGAGTGAAGCATATCAACACGATCGCCACTAGTTTCCCGAAGAAATGGGTCGTTGAGGAAACACTGGATAAAATAACTTCCATGATTCTTGTACCTTTTTCAGAAGCAATTTCTTCTCCTATAATACTTGAATAAGTCATAATGAACATAAACACCGCAATACCAACTACATAAGCACCCGCCATTCGAATCGCATCTTCAGCACTTTCAGTAGTAGTAATCCCGCCACCTTCAAATTCTATCCTTGTTTCTTCTAATGTTGCAGGAGTCAACAAGTTGGCAATATCTTCCTGTTCCAAGCCCAACTCAGCTGCTCGCTGACTTTGTTGAATCGTTGTAAGCAGGCTGTTCAAATACAAAGTATCCAATTCCTGGCTGTCTGGCGAATAAGTATAATTCCCAGTATACACACCATTCTCTTCCTTAACCACTAAATACCCGTCTAGCTCTTCTGCTTCTATAGCGGCTTCCGCATCTGCAGCAGTAGTGATATCCGGATTCACTTCAAACTGTTCGGTTTCAGATTGTAAAATAGAGGTTACTTGTTGATCGTCAGTTAAGACGGCAATTTCAGGTACACCGCTTTCTGAGTCTGAAACAAAATAAATAATAGCTCCGATAACGGCTATTATAACAATTGGTGCAAAAACCATAGATAAAAATCCTAACGATTGGACATTTTTTTTATAGACTTGTCCGACAACGACCCAAAATTTATTCATGCGGCTCACCCGCTTTCTTTTTAAATATTTCTTCTAAACTAGGCGGCTGCTGACTAAAAGTAGGGATATATCCATTTTTAGTAACCGTATTAAAAATGCTTTCTCCATATGATGCATCTTCTAAATCAATAGCGTAAACACCCTCTTTGGTTAAATGAATATTTTTAACACCTGGAAGCTCACTTAATTCTTTCTGGCTCATAGTTGTTTCTAAAAACAGCTTTGTCCGTCCGAACTGTTCGCGGATTTCTTTTACAGTGCCTTTTAAAACTGAAGAACCGTCTCGTAACATCAATAAATGATCACAGATTTCTTCAACATTATTCATATTATGGCTTGAAAAAATGACACATGCGCCTCTGTCTTTCAATTCTTTGATCCCTGCTTCTAACAATCCAGCGTTTACAGGGTCCAATCCACTGAACGGCTCATCAAGAATCACTAATTTTGGATTATGTAATAATGTAGCAATCAGCTGAACTTTTTGTTGATTTCCTTTAGACAAAGATTTTACTTTATCTGTCTTTTTACCTTTAACCTGGAACTTTTCCATCCACATATCGATCAAAGGTTTGACTTCTTTTTTGGTTTTCCCTCGTAAACGAGCAAAGTAAATCAATTGATCTTCTATCGTTACTTTAGGATACAATCCTCTTTCTTCTGGCAAGTAACCGATAATGTTGTAATCTTCTTTAGTCAGCGGCTTGCCATTCCATAAAATTTCTCCCGAATCAGCTGTTAAAAAATCCAAAATCAAGCGGAATGTCGTAGTTTTCCCAGCACCATTTTGTCCGATCATTCCTAGGATTTCACCTTGTTTGATGGTAAAGCTGACATCATTTACCGCTGTCAGATCACCAAAGCTCTTCTTTAGGTTCTTCGCTTCTAACATTCTATCCCTCCTGCAATTAAAAATATATTATGTACGTATTTTATAGTAACATACCTTCACAAGATGTCGAAATCATTCCTGTGCAATTTCTATTAAATAGCAACTTATTTTTTTCAAACTGACCCAGTAAATAACTTTGACCTTCCCGCTAAAGTCAGGTAAACTATAGAAAATTATATATCATTTTATCACTACTTTGGAGGATGAAAAAAATGAATAGTCAAGAGCACTTTATTGATGCGAAAAGAGGCTTTTCTAAGTTCATGGCTAATGTTTATGCTTGGATGGCGATAGGAGTGCTGTTGAGCGCAAGTGTCGTTTACTTGCTGCTTTACACATATACGCCTATTGCAAATGCTTTTTGGGATCTTATCATTTCTACAGACGGCATGGCTATATATGGATTTATTATATTGGAATTAGTCTTGGTCTTCAGTTTCCGCTTCAACCCGGAAAAGATGAAGTCGCCAGTCAATTATGCACTTAAATTTATATCTTATTCGATCGTCAATGGAATCACGATATCTGTAGTTTTGTTGGCTTACACAACCGCAAGTATCTTCAACGCTTTTATTTCAGCATTTGCTTTATTTGCTGTTATGAGCTTGATCGGTTTCGTCACTAAAAAAGACTTGTCTTCATTGGGCGGAATTTTACTTAGTATGTTGTTAGGGTTGATCATAGCTTCTCTGGTCAACGTTTTCTTCTTGCAAAGCAGTACTGCAGATTTTGTTCTTTCTATTATTACAGTAATTATTTTCGTCGGTTTAACAGCTTATGATACACAAAAATGTAAAACGATTTACCAACAATTTGGTAATACCTCCGCTATCAGCAGTATAGCAATTGGTTGTGCTTTAGAACTTTACTTAGACTTTATCAATTTATTCTTGAGTCTATTGCGTATATTTGGAAAAAGAAGATAAAAAAGCAAAACGAGCAGGAAAAATCCTGCTCGTTTTGCTTTTCTTATTGTAGAAAAGTATCACTGATTCTATATTTTTATAAGTAATACAAATTCTCAGAAGGATAAATCGGATCACATGTTACATCAATTCCAAGTTTGCGCAATACTTGCTCATCGTCTCTATTGAGCATAACAGTCGAATGAGCTTGCACTCCATTCAACTCTGAGAGTTTGTTATACGCTAATTGTGCCGTTGGGTTCGTAACAGCACTAATGGCTAATGCGATCAAAATTTCATTCACATTCAATGCTGGAAGTTTACTATGCAAGTCATTGGTTTTCATATTCTGAATGGTTTCTAAAACCATTGGTGACAACAAATGAATCTCATCAGATATATTTGCTAAGGCTTTGATAGAGTTCAATACTCCTGCTGAACAGGAATCCATCAGTGGAGTGGTTCTCCCCGTAATGATTTGACCATTACCTAATTCAAAAGCAATAACAGCTTGTATATCTTTTGTTTCTGAAAGATTTTTTACTTTCTCAGCATATTCACGAGCTGGTTTAACGGGCACACGGTCAACTTGACTTAATTCCACTTCTTCCATAATCAATTTCATTCGATTCAACACTTCTTCATCTACAAGACCTTTTTTAAAGTCTGTTTCAATCGCAAAGCTTCTGCGAATGATTTCTTGTTTTGAAGCTTCTTGAACGACTTCATCATCTACGATCCCAAACCCGACACGGTTTACACCCATATCAGTTGGTGATTGGAAGACGGATTCTTTTCCCGTGATTTTTTCAATGATTCGTTTGATTACTGGGAAGGTTTCTATATCGCGGTTATAATTTACAGCAATCTCATTGTATTTTTCGTAATGGAAGTTATCAATCATATTAACATCTTTCAAATCTACCGTTGCTGCTTCATAAGCAATGTTCAATGGATGTTTTATTGGAACATTCCACACTGGGAATGTTTCAAATTTTGAATAACCGGCTACTTTTCCTTGACGACGTTCATGATACAGCTGATTTAAACTTGTCGCTAATTTTCCGCTGCCTGGACCTGGGGCTGTAACGACTACGATAGGTTTTGTAGTAGGAATAAACTCATTTTTTCCAAATCCGTCTTCACTGACAATTACATCTAAATTGGAAGGATATCCATCGATCGACTCATGTGTGTATACTTTGATATCCCTTTTTTCCAATTTATTAATGAATAACTTAGTAGAAGGTTGTCCATGATAACGAGTAATCACAACGCTATTAACTTTCAATTCGTATTCTCTCAATTCATCGATCAAACGAAAGACATCCATGTCATACGTGATTCCATAATCCCCACGAATTTTATTGCGTTCAATATCTCCTGCATAGACACAGATGATGATTTCTGATTTATCTTTTAATTTTTGCAATAATTTGATTTTAGCATCTTCATCAAAACCGGGCAAAACACGTTTAGCATGCTTATCTCCAATCAATTTACCGCCAAATTCTAAATAAAGCTTATCATAATTATTCACTCGTTCTAAAATATATTTCGTTTGTTCTTCGATATATTTTTGTGGATCAAATCCTAGTTTGTTCATCAAAACCCTCCATGCTTTCCAACAAATTAGTCCAGCTTTTCTAGATTTTATCCAGCTGTCCCGTTTTTACTCTTAAAAATAAAAATAGAGCCTCATACATCAGCTCTAACATTCCCCTGTTTTATACGTTTCGTAAAAAAAATTATTTTTATCTCACATATCTATTATAGATTCTTTTGCTGAGTATTCAATGTTTTTTTAAAAAAGATTCTACGATTGCATTAAATTCACTTGGTTTTTTCAATAAAAAGAAGTGATTTGCTTTCGGTATGATTGCTAATCGACTATTTTTTATTTGCCGGGCGATCCATTGAGTATGAGACAGCTTGATCACATCATTTTCTCCTGCCATCACTAAAGTAGGGGAGAGAATCTTCGTTAAATCGAACTTCACTTTTCTCAATTGAATAGTCATCAACTCATAGATAGCTCTTTTTGCCCGAAATTTCGAATCAAAAAATCCTCTAACTTTTATGGCTGCGAGTTCTGCTTCTACTTTTAACAACTCTGCCTTTCTCATTCCTTCAGGTTCGGTGTTAGCCCCTACGATAACAAGTTTTGTTACTTTTTCAGGAAAATATTGCGCAAACAACAACGCTATATTCCCGCCATCGCTAAATCCTATGATAGACGTTTTTTCAATATGTAAATGATTTAATACCTGATCAATATCTTTAACAAAAGTCTCAAAAGTCAATGTTTCTTGTTTTGCAGCTGATTTCCCATGACCTCTCGTATCCAAAGCGATAACAGTATAAGAAGGTTTAAAGTATTCGATCTGCTGTTGGAAAATGGTATGGTCTTCACCATTTCCATGCAGCAACAATAAATGTTCCCCAGTTCCGCCTATCTTACAATGCAGCGCTCCCTCTTTTAAGTGTATATAAACAGATTTCATTTTTCTCCTCCTTCAATTTAATTTTCCATAGTAAACAAAAAACTTCTTGGTTGAACAAAATTTGTTCTCCAAGAAGTTCTCTGTTTTAAAAATTAACGTTTAAAGAAATTTCATTCAAGACGATAGAATCTCCGTTTTTCTTTTGTACAAATATTGCACGAATCGGAGACAATTCATTTAAATCTTTCAAGGAATAATCATTTCTCCTCAAAACATACTCTAATGGGCAATCCAATTCTCCATCAGCATTTTCTATTAAATCTTCCGGGCAAACTTTCAAAATCCATTTATCTTCTATTCCTTCAAAAATCATCTCATATTTTTCTGCTGCTTTCTTCATTAATTGATTGTTCATATTTCTACCTCCTATAATACTAATAAATAAGAAATGTGAATTGTGCCCGTCCAACTGCTATCTTCTTACTCGGTTAGGATCTATTGAAGCGATTATTTTTGTACTAAGAATAAAACAAGTTTTCGGTGATCTTGTTTTATACGAGTATGTACAACTTAGCAGAAAACTATTCAGTTCTTTTTCATTTTTATGAATCAATTATAAAAAAAATAAAATAGAAAGTATACCTTTTTTCATAGTCGTAGCTTTTTCGTCACAAATATATGAACAATTTTTTTCTAACTTTATATACAGTGATTACAGAGATTTCAGCTTTAGTTTTCTGTTGTTTCTTCTATAAATTCTATAATGATTTCTACTGTGTTATCTTGTTGCTCCTCAACGGATATGATTGCTGTTCCATCACCTTTTTGATGTCCATAGTTTCCAAATTGAGCATGATTTCCGCCTTCAATAACTGCTGATTTTCCACTTGGTAGAGAATCGAATGCTTCAAAGTAAGCTTCCTCATTCAACACTTCATCATTGGTTCCATAGATAGAAAGTGTATCTATCGAAGTTGCAGAAAAGTCGCCTGCTGGATAAGAAGCCAAAAAAATGACGCCTTCAAATTCTTCAGGTTGTTTTTCTACAAATGACGCCGCCATTACTCCGCCTAATGAATGTCCCGAAAGATACCAATTATTGATTTCTTCGTGTTCCGTTAATACTTCCTCCGCTGCACCACTGTTAAAAACAGCCAAATTAAAAGGCATTCTTACCAAATATACTGAAATACCTTTTTCAGCTAAATTTTTCATTAAGGGAGCATAAGCTTCTTCTTCTACTTTACCTCCCTGATAGAAAATAAGTCCACTACTGGTTTTATTTTCCATTGGTTCAAAGCTGATATAGTCGTCTCCTTCAATGACAGTTACGTCATTAGTTGATTTCAAAGCTTCAATTGCCGTTTTTTGCGGTTCATAAGCATCAGATAAGTACCAAACAGTCCCTATTCCAAATATCAAAACCAAGACACCTAAAACGATCCATAATTTTTTTCCTTTTTTATACTGCATTTATTACACTCCTCTGCTTTTTGAACTGATTTTTTTATCAGTATAACACTTATAGTGGTAAAAAAATTCATAAAAAAGAAGCTGAGGTCTATTGAGTCCCAGCTTCTTTTATCGTTTCTTATTTGTGTTTGCTTAATACATCTTCAATTTGTTCTTTACTGTGGTAGCCGATTAATTTTTCCACTACTTCACCATCTTTTTTCACTAACAATGTAGGGATACTCATAATCCCAAATGAAGCTGGAACTTGAGGATTTGCATCCACGTCCATTTTAACAAATTTTACTTCATCGCCGATTTCTTCATCCAATTCATCTAAAACTGGAGATTGCATACGACAGGGTCCGCACCAAGTTGCCCAAAAATCCGTTACTGTTAAGCCGTCTTTTGTTTCTGTTTCAAATGTAGCATCTGTTACTGCTTGTACCATAATATTATTCCTCCTATAGAATTGCTTACTTTAGCTGCTTAACTTATAATTAGTAAGCCTTTATTAGTTTTATTATAACAAACTCTGTATGAGATTTCTACTTTTTGTACTTAATTTTTAAATTCTACTATTGTTGCCCCATTACCGCCTTGATTTGCAGGTGCATATCCGTATGTTTTTACAGAAGGATGACGTTTTAAGGCTTCTGTTACTCCTTTACGCAAAGCTCCTGTCCCTTTACCGTGTACAATCGTTACTTGAGGGTAGTTAGCCAGCAATGCGGCATCTAAATATTGATCCATTCTAGCCAAGGCGTTTTCATACCTTTCTCCACGAAGATCCAATTGCGGAGAAACATGACTTTGACTGGCAGATTTCAACGTAGCTGTTCTGCGAGCAGGTTCTTTTTCTGGCGCAGTCAAAATCAAGTCGCTCTCATCCAACTTCATTTTCAGCATGCCCATTTGAACCACCCATTGATTATCTCCTGCTTTTTCAATAATGATTCCTTTTTGGCCGAAGGATTGAACTTTGACATCATCTCCTGGCTTCAAGGTTTGTTTGGCTTTTTCTTTTTTCAAGACTTTATTTTTTGATAAAGCTTCTTCGTGGCGCAAGTTTGCTAAACGCGTTTTAGCATCTATAAACTCATGCTCTTTTATTGCTCCGTCAATACCGCTTTCCAACTGTTTGTTTCTTAAATCGGCAATCACTTTTTCTGCATCTTCTTGTGCTTGTTCAACTGTTTGATTAGCTTTTTCTTTTGCTTTCTTCATCAAGTCGTCTCGTTCTTGCCAGAACTCTTGCACAGCTGTTTTCAAGTCTTTCAATAATTGATCCGCTTCATTGACATGCTCTCGAATTTCTTGATATTCCATTTCTGTCATTTTTCGAGTATTCTCTAAATCCGCGATCATCTCATTCAGATTTTGTGTTTCCCCATCAATCAAATGACGCGCATTTTGGATGATATCAGGACTGAGTCCTAATCGTTTAGAGATCTCAAAAGCATTACTTCTACCTGGAACACCGAACAACAAGCGATAGGTTGGACTTAATGTATCTACATCAAACTCCATACTGGCATTGATTGTTTTAGCATGATTATAGCCATAAACTTTCAATTCAGGATAATGTGAGGTTACCATAACTGAGCTGCCGATAGAACCAATTTGATCCAGTATAGCAATTGCAAGAGCTGCTCCTTCTTGAGGGTCAGTTCCTGCGCCTAGTTCATCAAATATAATCAAACTTTTCTCATCCATTTTTCGCAAAATTGATACAATATTTGTCATATGAGATGAAAAAGTACTTAAACTTTGTTCAATCGATTGTTCGTCCCCAATGTCCGCAAAGACTTCATTAAAAATGCCGATCTGGCTTTCTTCTGCGGCTGGAATCTGCAATCCGGATTGTCCCATTAATTGGAGTAAGCCTAATGTTTTTAAGATGACTGTCTTCCCACCAGTATTAGGTCCGGTAATAACAACAGCCTGATACTCTCCGCCGATAAAAATGTCATTCGGCACGACTGTTTTTTGATCTAACAGAGGATGGCGTGCATTATACAATTTCACTTCATTTTCATCGTTTATTTCTGGACGTACAGCTTGGATGCTTTTAGCATAAGCAGCTTTAGCTCCGATGAAATCTAATTGAGCTAATAACAGCATATTATAGTGGATTTCTTTGCTGTATGGAGCGATTTCTTCAGAAAGTTCAGCCAATATTCGGTCTTCTTCGTGGCGTTCTTCAATTTGCAATTGACGCAATCGGTTATTCAACTCTACTACTGCTTTCGGTTCAATAAACAACGTTTGCCCTGTAGAACTTTGATCATGTACGACACCGCCGAAGTAATTTCGGTATTCTTGCTTTACTGGTACAACATAGCGGTCATTTCTGATAGTGATCAACGCATCACTCAGATACTTTGCGCTTTTTCCGCGAATAACAGATTCTAATTTTTCTCGGACCGCATTTTCGCCTTTTTTGATACCGACTCGAATCCCTCGTAAAGCAGGACTGGCATCATCTAAAATATGACCATCTTCATTGACCGTTTCACGAATTCGTTGATTCAATTGCGGCGTTGTCACAAATTGATCCGTAATCGTATATAAGCGGTAAAATTCAATCCCTGTTTCTTTCAATTCGTCAAAAAAACGGCGTGTTTCTGTAGTGGTCGTTAGAATTTTTCCAATTTGCGCGATTTCAACTGCATTCAATGATGCTCCTATGTCCAACCGCTTCAAATGTGGTCTCACATTTTCTAATTTTGGAATGGGCATTCCTCCGCGTAATCGTTCGATTTGTACTCCGTCAGCTGTCTCTTCTTGCCAATGCATGACTTCATCTTTTAGTGTAGACGGATGCAGATCCATAATCAGTTCTTTACCTAAAGTTGAAGAAGCAAATGATGCCAATTCTTGAATAATTTTTTGGAATTCTAATGTTTTTAATATTTTTTGATTCATGTCTTCACCTCGTTTTATACTCGGTCTCTCTTTTCACTAACGACATCCAAATTGAATGTGTACATCAATACAACAAGAAATCGTTTCTTCTGATACAGCAGAAACGATTTCTTTTGTTTATCCAGTTCGATTGTTTAATTGATGGTACTTACCCACCAAGAATAAATTTGTTCTGATAAGATTGGAGTGCTGCTTACAATCATTCTTGCGAGTCCGCTATTTGAAAACTGTTCTTGAATAAAATCCAAAGGCAGCATTGTCAAAACAAACAACAGCAGGAATACTTCTACATAAGATAAGATTCCGCCAATAACGGCTCCACCCAGGGCATTGGCTTGTTTGACTACAGGTAGAAATTTGACTCCTCTTGACAGTCCGCCGATAAAACGAGTTGCCAACCAGCCCAAAAATAGAATCAATAAGAATGAGATTCCATGATAGAAAGCCTCATCCAATTGCAGACTCAAAGCACCGCTATAAAATTCAAATGAATCATCTATAGAAGCTGAGGGATAAGGAATCAATAACTGTAAATATTTACTCACTTCTAAGTAATATCTGCTTGCAAAATAGTAAGCTATTAAAAATCCAATGGAAAGAATCAATTGTAAAATCAATCCTCTTCTTGCTCCACTGTAAATACCGATCAATAAAAATACAATGATTCCGATTGTCATCCACATATATTGGCCTCACCCTTTATTCTTCATTCAGGTCTGTTTGTTGGAAGTTTTTTACTTCTTGTCTCAGCTGCTCCAACTCTTTTTCCATTTGCTGCATTTTGATTTGCATTTCAATTTGATCGGATACTGCGTTTACTGCTGCTAATACAGCTCTTCTTTCAGGATCCAATCCTTTTGTCAACTTTTCAATTTGTTTTAATTGTTCATCGATTGTTTTTTCAACAACTTGCAAATGTTGTATCGAGCGTGCCCCGATAATGGTATACTCTTTTCCTGCTATCGTTGCTTTATACCGTATTTTATCTTTAGACACCGAACACCCTCCTAGTTAAACACATTTCATTTTATTTTAACATGAATCGGTTTGAATTTGTAGAGTTTTAAAAAAAAACCAGGAAATGAAGTATACACTTTTTCCTGGCTCTATTTTTTTATAAGTTATTTTTTTTTTGATTATTTATTTTTTTTTAAATATATTTCATTGATTAAAGTATTGACCCGATCCCAACTTTTATGATTGACAGAATATTTAATTTCAGCTATAGGGATAGAATTATCCAATTGCAACTCCAGTTCTGTTGTCTCGTGATCCGTAATGATTAGTTCTATGGAGTCTGGATAATTATTTTTCGTAAGCAAGAAAGTATTTAATCTATAAGAGAAATGCAAATTTAAGAGTTCTTCCAAATATCGTTCATAATATAATCCAAATTGTGACATAATAAGTATATTAACTTTTTCCCGGTGTTTTAAAATTTCTGTTGTAAGATTTTCCCAAGTAATGATGAGAATATATAAAAAATCAACTGGTGCTTTTAGTACTGCTTCACTCCATTCTGCTTTATCTAAGGATTCTAGTGTATTGACAGCTGTTTCTAATAATTCATCATACGTTCCTTCTTGATTATAAATAATCATTCTATTACTCTCAACTAAAGAATAATTCAAGCCTCGCATTTCTAATTTATAAAGATAATGACTGAATAATCTTTTTTGAACGACAGCCATATTCTTCAAAGGGAGAGACGTTCGTTTAGATAAAGTGTTTAAAAAGACTTCTATATCATTAAAAACTTTCTTAAATTTCGGATTGGTCTCTATGACCTCTTTAGCAAAATAAATATACCGACTCTCCAAAAAGTAGCTGATATACTGAATGTCTTCTTTTTTAATCTTAAAAGGCAGTTTATTCATTTCTTTAGAAACAAACTTCTCGATTTCTTTTGACACAGGAAGAAACGGTTTAAAATCATTTTCTATATGATTGTCTACAGAAAAACGCTCTAAAACAAGCACTAACCATAAAATGGTTTTATTCAATAAAGTTGAAGATAGAGCTAAATCGTTTTCTCGTTTAAACGTTGTAATCATTTCATATGCCTCATTTATATAATTAAAATGAAGGTTTAAAAAAGAGGTGCCGTATTCTTCCCAGAATAAAATTCTATAAAATAATAAAATCCTTTCTTCTCGTCCTTGGACACGAATTGGCTTTTGCTGGATTGTTAATTCGAATTTTTCCAAGACCGGCTTTACTTGTTCTATACATCTTTTTACAGAAGATACGCTAGTATACAGTTCTTCAGAATATTCTTCTAGTGTATGAAACGAATTATAGAACAATAAGTTAAGAAACTGAACATTCAAACAATCACAAAGGATTTTTTGGTAGAAACTATCCATTCGAAAAGTATTGGAAATAATCAAACGCACACCTTTTTGTTTGGAAGTTTCAAATTTAAAATCAGAGGCAAAATACAGATGAAAATACTTGATATCTGATTTAACCGTACTCTCAGAACATCCTAATCGATCAGCAATCTGCTCTGTCTTCCACCATCGATTTTCTTCCAACATGTATTCAATAAACTTTAGTCTTCTTAAACTGCTTGAATCTAACAAGTTACGCATTATTTCACCTCCGAAACATCTACTTTTATGATAACTGTTTAATCATTGTATCATACTTAATTAATCTTTTATGCGAACTTTTCTTATCTGATATAACATTCTTCGTCCATTTATTCTATAAGCTTACTCTATTTTAAGCAAAAAAAAAAGCCAGACGAGCGTCATAGCTTTTTGAGGATGGTGTATCGGTGATTGGGTGCTGCTTTATGTTGACAACAAAGCAGGCTGGTGTTTTTACAATTTAGTTGTCTTTTCTATCATTATTCTAATCTTAAAAGTTATTTTCTTACATACCTTATCAACTAATTGACAATTTGATAATAAGAGTCCACATAAACATTTGTCTCTAAAAGAAATAAATTTGTGCATTAGAATGAATAATTTTATCATATATGACAACTATTGAAATAGAAGTTTCGGTTTAATACAAACCTGAAAGAGATGTGAGGTTGAATTAGCGATAAGGTAAGTGATATGAATTAAGTAAACGAAGCCTAAAAAAGTACAATTCATCACTCCTTTGCTTTTGTTATACTAACAATAACAAATTTTCTTCTGAATTTCCTTTCTTTTAGTACATATTGAAAAGTAGATTTTGACTGTTTTTTTTTACAGCAACTAATTGACAATCACTTGAGAAATATTTTAAAATAAAATTTTGTGTCATTTAGGAAACTTTTCAACAAATATGGTCCTGCTGTTATTATGGTCTTTTTGCTTTCTTTATCAGTCTGTTATACTATAAAATAGACTATTTTTAATAAATATTCAGAGTACATACTAACTTTTTTATGAAAAGAGTGATTTAATGTCTAACGAAGTCCTAATGGTTTCAAGTCAGATACTGAACGAAATGAAAGAACAGTATAAAAACTATTTAAAACCAACCAATCCTCCTGGAAGTATATTTGCTGCTAAAAAAGGCTCTGTAAACATCACTGCGTACAAATCGGGAAAAGTTTTATTTCAAGGAAATCAATCTCAAGAGGAATTTTCTTTGTGGGCCTCTAAAGGGAAAGAATCTCATAAAAAAGTTTCTGCCAGCAAAGTGGACACTGAGTTACCATCTGGTTTCAGCAGTTGGTCCGTCTTAGGGAGTGACGAAGTAGGAACAGGTAGTTACTTTGGTCCTTTAACTGTAGTAGCTGCTTACGTAGATCGGTCCCAATTAGAATTGCTGAAAGAGTTGGGAGTACGCGACTCCAAGGAAATGACCGATAAAGAAATCTGTAGAGTAGCGAAAGACTTGATTACTTTCTTACCATACAGTTTATTGAATGTGATGCCTGAAAAATACAATCAGATCCAACCTAAAATGTCACAAGGAAAAATGAAAGCTGTATTGCATAACCAAGCTTTACATCATGTACTGACGAAAATCAATCCCACAAAACCTGAAGCAATTTTGATTGATCAATTTGAATTGCCTTCTACTTATTACAAACATATCCAAGATCAAGCAATTCAAGTGAAAGATAAGGTTTATTTTCAGACGAAAGGTGAAAGCCACCATTTGGCAGTAGCTGCAGCTTCTATTATTGCTCGTTACGCTTTTTTAACTGGATTAGAAGAACTGACAAAAGAAGCTGGGATGAAAATTCCTTCAGGTGCAGGATCTGCTGCGGATCTAGTCGCTGCAAAATTGTTAAAGCGCGGCGGGGTCTCCTTATTAAATAAATATGCTAAATTACATTTTGCAAATACAGATAAAGCTAAAAAAATAGCCGGATACAATTAAAAAAGGTCAAACAGGAAAATAATCCCTGTTTGACCTTTTTTTGTCCTCTTAACGAATTTCTGCCTTCAATTGAGTGACAATTGCTTCCTTCACTTCTTCAAAAGCTTTTGTAACTTCTTCCTCTTGCAATGTTGCTTCCGGGTTTAAATAAGCTAAAGTATAAGCCATTGATTTTTTACCAGGAGCAATATGTTCCCCTTGATAAAGGTCAAATAATCTGACATGTTTCAAGTGTTTCCCACCTTTTTCAAGAATAACATCTACGATTTGCTGGTTTGTCACTGTATCGTCTACCAATAAAGCTACATCTCGTGTCATACCAGGATATTTAGGAATTCCGCGATACACCGTAGCTTCTTTTTCTGCTTGGACGATCGCCTCTAAATTCAGTTCAAAAGCATATGTCTCATTGATGTCCAGCTCTTTTGCTGTTACAGGATGAATTTGTCCTATAAATCCGACTTCTTGGCCATCTAGCAAAATAGTCGCTGTACGCCCGGGATGCATATCTGATCGGTTGGTATCATGTAGATATTCGATTTCTCCAACCAATCCATAAGTGGTCAATAATTCCCCTAAAATACCTTTTAGAACATAGAAATCTACTTTATCTCCTTCACCTTGCCAGTCTTTCTCACTCATTGATCCAGTTACCACGCCAGCTAAATGTTCTTCTTCGATTGGCAGTGTTTGACTAGGATCTTTGTAGAATACTCGTCCAGTTTCATAAAGGGCTGCATTTTGATTGTTGTGAGAAAGATTATATTGTACATCATCCAATAAACCGCTGATCAGATTCATTCGCAAAGTACTTCGCTCTTCACTCATAGGCATTTCTAATTGAGTCATGTCACTTTCTCTCATCATAAAGCGGCTTGCTTTTTCAGGTGTAGTCAACACATAGCTGATTGCCTGAGCTAATCCTGCATCTTCTAAGAAACGTCTTGTATGGCGTACCAAACGTTGTTTCGTTGTCAATCCTCCTGGAAGCGATTCTGTTGTTGGAAGCGTCGAAGGTAGTCGGTCGTAACCATAAATACGCGCAACTTCCTCGATCAAATCCGCTTCGATGTGAATATCCCAACGTCTAGGAGGAACTACTACTGTAACCTCTTCATCTGAAATGGTCACTCCGAAACCTAATTGATGAAAAATTTGTTCGATTTCTTCTGCAGAAATAGCTGTTCCTAGTGAACGATTTATTTTCCCTAATGTAGTCGTAACCACGCTGTCTTTTACTTCTACTGTATCTACAGAAGCTACGCCAGAAACAACTGTTCCTTCTCCAAGCTCAGCCATCAATGCCGCTGCATGCTCACTAGCTTGTTGCAATGTTGCCAGATTGATCCCTTTTTCAAAACGAGAACTAGACTCACTGCGCAAGTTTAATTCTTTAGCTGTTTTACGGATCGAGATAGGTTCAAATAAAGCGGCTTCTAGAGCTACTGTTACCGTATCATCTGTAATATGTGAATCCAATCCGCCCATTACTCCTGCTAATGCTATCGGCTTTCGACCATCAGTGATGACGATATTGTTTGAAGACAATGTCCGTTCTTCTTCATCCAAAGTGACCAGTACTTCATCTTCTTTTGCACGACGAACTAAAATTTCTTTTGAATTTAATTGGTCATAGTCAAATGCGTGTAACGGTTGCCCGTATTCTAATAAAATATAGTTTGTGATGTCCACGATATTGTTTAAAGGACGAATACCTGCATTCATTAATTTAGTTTGCAGCCACATTGGACTTTCTTTTACTTTGATATTTTTGACCACACGAATCGTATAGATTGGTGCATCTGCAGTGTCTTCAACAGATACAGACATATACTCCTCAACATTGTCAGAAGAATCTTCTGTAAGAACCACTTCTTTAAAACTAGGCTTAAGATTATATACAGCAGCAACTTCATAAGCTACGCCGCGCATGCTTAACGCATCCGCTCTATTTGCAGTAACAGATAAATCTAAGATCGCATCATCCATAGCTAAATAAGAGAATACTTCTTCACCTGGAACAGCATCTTCTGGAAGAACATAAATCCCGTCAGCATATTTTTTAGGAATTACTTTGTCTGAATACCCTAATTCTTCTAATGAACAGACCATTCCATTTGAAACTTCTCCACGCATTTTACTTTTTTTGATTTTTTTATTACCTGTTATACGTGATCCAGGTAAAGCTACGATGATTTTTTGACCAGCTGCAATATTTGGTGCTCCACAGACGATTTGAGAAGGTTCTTCTTCTCCGATATCTACTTGGCAAATATGCAAGTGATCTGAATCTGGGTGATCCACTACAGATAAAGCATGACCTACCACGATTTTTTTCAACCCATCTTGCGGGATTGTGACATCTTCTACTTCAATACCGGTACGGCTTAGTTTTTCTGCCAATTCTTCCGGAGTAATTGAATCTAAGTTTAAATATTCTGATAACCATTTATAGGATACGTTCATCTTTCTACTCCTTTACCTTGAATTGATTTAAGAATCTCAAATCATTTTGATAGAAATGACGGATATCATCAATTCCATATTTTAACATTGCTACTCGTTCTGGTCCTAAACCAAAAGCAAATCCGCTATAGCGTGAAGAGTCGATCCCGGACATTTCTAGTACGTTTGGATGAACCATTCCGCCGCCTAAGATTTCGATCCAGCCGGTGTGTTTGCAAACGTTACAGCCTTGTCCGCCGCATTTGAAACAGCTCACATCAATCTCAACAGAAGGCTCTGTAAATGGAAAGTAGCTTGGACGCAAACGAATTTCTCGGTCTGCACCAAATAATTTTTTCGCAAAAACGTTCAAAGTTCCTTTTAAATCAGCCATACTCACTTCTTCAGCAATGACAAGTCCTTCAATTTGGTTGAATTGGTGAGAATGAGTCGCGTCATCGTTGTCTCTACGGTAAACTTTACCAGGGCTCACCATTTTTAATGGTCCTTTTGAGAAATCATGCTTGTCCATTGTACGGGCTTGTACAGGAGAAGTATGAGTTCTTAGTAGAACTTCATCTGTGATGTAAAAAGTATCTTGCATATCTCGTGCCGGATGATCTTTCGGCAGGTTCATGCGCTCAAAGTTATAATTATCTTCTTCAACTTCAGGTCCTTCAATGACTTGGTACCCCATCGTCATAAATAAATCTTCAATTTCTTCCATGATTTGTGTCAACACATGGCTCTGACCTTTAGCGACTTTTTTGCCAGGCAATGTAACATCGATCGTTTCTTCTAATAACGCTTGATGTATCGCTTCAGACTCCAAAGACTCTTTTTTTTCATCCAAGGCAGCTTGGATAGCATCACGAACCACATTTGCTAAAGCTCCGATTACGGGACGCTCAGTAGGATCAAGATCCTTCATTCCTCTCAATACTTCAGTGATCGAACCTTTTTTCCCAAGGTATGCCACACGCACATGGTCCAATGTTTTTAAATCATCCGCTGCTTGAATTTCATTCAACGCTTCTGTTTGTAACGATTCAAGTTTCGTCTTTATTTCCATTTTTCTGCTCCTGTCTATTAATTATTTTTTGAACACAAAAAAAGCCCATCCCTATAAAAGGGACGAGGCTCATATTCGCGGTACCACCCTAGTTTAAGTCTATATGACTTACACTCAACTGCATAACGGCGCATACCGGAACTTTTTTCATTACGTTTAGTAAATCCCAAAGTCAACTCAGGAAGTGAACTTCATTTGAGCATTTCTACAAATGTTTTCAGCCAGCGACATCTGCTCTCTTAAAAAATCTCTCAAATTACTCTTTTCCATCATCGTTTCTGTTCTATATTCAATTCTTATTTAGTTTAACTGAATATCAAGGCTTACGTCAAGCGTATTTAGAGTATTAATTGCAGTCTTCAGCTGAGACCCATTTGTCTGCCCATAATTGAACTTCATTCATAACGCCTTTAAAAGCATTTCCTTTGTCAGTTAATGCATAAGCTACACGCATGGTAGCGTCTGGATCAACTGTACGCATAACGATACCTTCTTTTTCTAGTTCTTTTAAACGTTCTACCAATACTCGGTCACTGACTTCTGGAATAGCAGAAGCAATATCTTTAAAACGACGAGGACCATCTAATAATACATCGATGATAAGACCTATCCATTTTTTACCCAATAATGCAAATGTGCGCTCAAACTTAGGGCAAATCATTTTTTGTCTGGATTCGCATTCGATTTGTTGTTCGTTTTGTTCATTAACGGTAATCATACTTCTCACCTCTTTTTCATATAGTATATCATATATAGTTATTAATAGTAAGTAAACGTTCCGGATTTTCTGCGTATTTCTCGGCAAATAATCCCATTTGTTGTACGGTTAAATGGGATTATTTATCTTACGAAGACGCTCCATCCAATTTCAATCGATTCCATACGTTTTTAGCTTTAAACTGTACTCTTGTTTTAATGACTTTAGGAAGTGGCGTCAAGACTTCTTTAGTAGCACAATATTTATCAACCATAGTCACTATATAGCTTTCTTTGAACTTAGGCAATTTACGAATACATGCAGGAGACGCTAACCACATATGTTTTACAATAATATCGCATTCTAATTCAGTTAATTCAGTTAATGATTGGGCATTCTGCAAAGCAACATGAGGATGGTGAGAAGCATGAGAATAGCCTTCATACGTAGCTGCAAAAGATTTTCTGTCTTCATGGAAAAAATCATGCAATAATCCCGCACGTGCGACTGCTCGGCAATTAAGATTTAATTTTTTGGCGATCTTATAACTGGTATAAGAAACACTAAGTGAATGTTCTAATCTCGTAGAGAAATGATGATGAGTAATAGTCTGTAAACTTTGTACTTCTTCATATTGAAGCAAATCTTCAATCAAAGCCATGTATTCAGCGTCTAATTTCCAACTAGCATATGTCATTCAAGAACTTCCTTTATCTGTTATTGGATTACTATTTTAGATGTTTCTTATCATACATGCTTTAGGAGATAAATTAAAGCGAATTCCTTTAGTTTCACTAATTTTTATCAAAGAATTACCAATTTCGTCATATTCTGTAATTTTTCGCATTATCAAAAAATTACCTTAGAGAAAACATCAAAATACCTGCTGCAACAGCAACATTCAAAGACTCTGCTTGACCTTCAATAGGAATATAGAGATTCTTAGTCGTTTGCTTCAATAATTCTGGATTCATCCCTTTGCCCTCATTCCCCATTACCAAACCATATACACCAGGTGCAGCAATATTTCTATAAGAAACAGCATTTACATTCAGCTCTGTTCCATAAATAGGAAAATTTGCAGCTTTGAATCTTTCAAACCATTCCGTTAGTTCTCCTTGATAGACAGGAAAATGGAAATGACCTCCTTGTGTAGAACGTAAAACTTTACTATTATATAAGTCTACTGTTCCTTTACCTAAGACTACTCCACCATACCCTGCTGCATCTGCCGTGCGAATCATTGTTCCGACATTTCCAGGATCTTGGACGTTGTCTAAAAATAAATGAGGTTTGGTGAATTCTTCAGGTACAGGATGGTCCTCTTTTTTCACTACCGCAAAAATGCCTTGAGGTGATTCTGTATCACTTAAATAAGAGGCAATTTCCTTAGAAATCAAAACCATACTTTCTTGAGGAAAATCAGGATACAATTCCTCTTTTATTTCTTGAGAAATTAAAATCTCTTCGACAGAAGCTCCGTATTGAAGAGCTTCTGAAACTAAATGGAATCCTTCGACCAAATAGATAGCTGAAGTATCTCTTTCTTTTTTTGTGTGCAATTTTTTCCATTTTTTTACACGCTCATTTTTTTTTGATAATATTTTTTCCATGCTGCCTTCTCCTCTATAATGCCTTTAAGAACTTTTCCGTTTCCTGCTTGCTTTTCTACTACTATACTATGGGCATTCTTTATTGACTTCTATATTAGTGTACTAAAAAAAGGAGAGGAACAACAGTCCCCCTCCTTTTTATTTTATATGATTGTGTTTTTTGAAAATTAAATTACATTCCTAAATATGGTGCTGGATTTGTAGGAACTCCATTTTTGTAAACTTCAAAGTGCAAGTGAACTCCTGTTGAAGAACCAGTTGTCCCCATAGTTCCAATTTGTTGACCTTGAGAAACTTTTTGTCCAACACTTACACGTAAACTACCTTGTACCATATGCGCATATAGTGTAGCTAATCCATTTCCATGATCAATCTTCACATACCAACCCCAGCCGCTGTTGTACTGAGCTTTAACCACTGTACCACCTTGAGCTGCAACGATTGGGCCGCCGCCGCCGAAGTCCATACCCGCATGCAATATATTTGCATGTTTGATTGGGTGGAAGCGATATCCGAAGTGAGAAGTTACATACCCGCCTGATGGTCGAATGAATCCTGAACTAGACTGAGAAGAACTTGAGCTACTTGGTGTTGAATTATTAGAACTGCTTGGTGCTGAATTATTAGAACTGCTTGGTGCTGAATTATTAGAACTGCTTGGTGCTGAATTATTAGAACTGCTTGGTGCTGAATTATTAGAACTGCTTGAATTTGTTGCTACCTTTTCTGCTTCAGCTTTCTTAGCTGCTTCTGCAGCTGCTTTTTCTTCTTCCATTGCTTTATGGGCCAATGCCTCAAGTTCTTTACGTTCTTTTTCTTCTTGAGCTCTTCGCTCAGCAATAATACGATCTTGCTCAGCTTTCATTTCCGCACTTAATGTACTTGTTTTAGAAGCAATCACTTCTTGTTCTTTAATGAAAGCATTTTTTTGTTCTTCTGTCATTTCATAATGAGTTGCTATTTCAATGATTTTCTTGTCCAGCTCATCTTTTTGAGCAACAAGTGTATCACGGTTCATCTCGATTTCGCCTTTTAATGTTTCAATAGCTACACGTTCCGCTTCTGCTTCTGCTTCTTTAGCTTCTAAAGTTTTTTGATCTTCGATTTGAGCTAGCACGATTTCTTGGTTAGCATCTACAAGTTCATTGACTACACCAATACGTCCTAATAAATCTGAAAGACTTTCAGCAGAAATGACAATATCGAGTAAATTAGCTGAATTACCGTCAGTTTGAACAGCTCGAGCTTGATTGTCGATTTTTTCTTGTCGTTGAGCAATAAGCACTTTTAATTCTTCAATTTCTTTTTGCAATTGAACAACTTTTTCTTCAGCCGCTTTTAATTTTTTTTCTTGTTCAGCAAGTTCACGAACTACTTTATCGATTTCTTTTTGCAAGCCTACAACGTCTGCTTCTAATGCAGCTCTTTCTTCTTCCAAAGTTTTCAATGTTTCTTCTTTAACATTAATATTGTTTTGAATGTTTTGGTTTTCATTTTCTAATCTTTGTTTTTCTTGACGCATTTCTTCTAATGAATCTGCAGATACTGAAGTGGACATAATTACAGGGCTAACAAATAACGATGCTGCAAGTAAACCGGTAATAAATTTCTTTTTCAATTTGTTTCCTCCATCAATCTTTTCGTTTTTTAGTAAATTTTATAGTTTAGAGTTTAGTAAATCATAGGGTGTTTTTTCGCTAATGAAAATATAGCATATAAAAATGGTTAGAAGATTTTAGTTGTGTAACAAAACCTCGCAAATGTTACGAAACGATTACCGAGAACGCTTTCTGTCTTTTTCCTATTCAAAAAACCCTGATTTGGCGCGGAAAGTTCAAAATTTGTTCATTTTCGCCTTTAACACAGACAGCGCTTTCAAATACAATCGTTTCCTTGATTTAACAAGCTTAAAGATGTTATTTATTAAGAAAAACTTATGATATCGTTTGTTATTTCATAAAAAAATTAACTAAAAGTTAGTCAAAAAGTGTTCAAAAGTTACGGCGTTTATTTTAATCTAATTCTCATTAAAGTGTGATTCATCATAAAGTTATGCAAAAAAAATGGCTACTCATTTGATGAGTAGTCATTTTTTTAATTTTTTATTCTGCAAATAAGAAAAAAATCACCTGTATAATTACAAAACTTATTTTACAGAAAAAATTTTATTCAAACCGAATGACAGGTTTTCTTGCCGCAGTCACTTCATCTAGTCTCTTAACACTTGTGTAGTGAGGCGCTTGAGTAACTATTTCAGGAGTCTGTTCAACTTCTTGGGCAATTTGGATCATCACCTCAGCAAACTCATCTAACGTCTCTTTCGTTTCTGTTTCAGTAGGTTCGATCATCAAACACTCTTCTACGATCAATGGGAAGTAGATCGTTGGAGCATAGTAGCCGAAATCCAATAATCGTTTAGCAATATCTGTTGTGCGGACACCTAATTTTTTCTGTCTGTTCCCAGATAACACAAATTCGTGTTTACATACTTGAGAATAAGGGGAATCATAATAAGGTTTTAACCTATGACGCAAATAATTGGCATGAAGGACCGCGCTTTCGGACACTTTTCTAAGCCCTCTTCCGCCCATAGTCCGGATGTAAGTATATGCTCGAACATTTACTCCAAAGTTTCCAAAATAACCTTTTATTCTTCCGATAGAAAGCGGGTAGTCAGAATTCAACACAAACTCTTCACCGTTTTTCTCAATTTTAGGTACTGGCAGATATGGAGTCAAGAAAGATTTCACACCTACTGGTCCAGATCCCGGACCTCCTCCACCGTGTGGCGTACTAAATGATTTATGCAAATTCAAATGGACAATATCAAATCCCATAGCCCCTGGTGTCGTAATTCCCATAATCGCATTCAAATTGGCGCCATCGTAATATAATAACCCGCCGACTTCATGAACGATCTCCGCCATTTCTAGAATATCTTTCTCAAAAATACCTAATGTGTTTGGGTTCGTCAGCATCAATCCTGCTGTATCCGGGCCTACTTGCTCTTTCAAGGCTTCTAAATCAACTTTTCCATCTTCATTTGAAGGAATCTCTATTACATCAAATCCAGCAATGACTGCACTTGCTGGATTTGTTCCATGCGCTGAGTCGGGAACTAAAATTTTCCGGCGAATATCCAACTCATTATTCGTTTCATGATAGGCTTTGATAATCATTAACCCAGCCCATTCACCATGCGCACCCGCGGCTGGCTGCAAGGAAACTTCATCCATGCCGGAGACAACTTTTAAATCTTCTTGCAATTCGTACATCAATTGAAAAGCACCTTGAAGCGTTTGCATCGGCTGCAGTGGATGGATGTGCGCGAATCCATCATATCGAGCAACATCCTCATTGATTTTTGGATTGTATTTCATTGTACACGATCCTAAGGGATAGAACCCATTGTCCACACCAAAGTTTTTATTGGACAAAGCGGTATAATGTCTCATCAACTGAGGTTCTGATACTTCAGGTAATTTAGCAGGTTCTTCACGCGTGAATGTCTCTGAAAATTTTTCTTTTAATGAAACAGCCGGCACATCACTTTGCGGCAGGCTGCAAGCTCTCCTGCCTGAACGGCTAATTTCAAATAATAAATCTGCGTATTCATTCATAAGTGATTTCCTCCAATGCAGAAACCAAAGTATCTATTTCTTCTTTTGTCCGTTGATCAGTCGCACACAACAGCATCGTATTTTTCATCCCATACTCTGGTTCTAGATCATATCCACCAATGATTCCTTTATCTAAAAGAGCAGCAGATGCTTCTGTAACTGAATGTTTCAGCTCTACTGCAAATTCATTGAAGAAAGGAGACTGATTGATAATCTTAAAGCCTTTGCTTCTCAACTGGTCAGCTAAGTAATCTGTTTTCTCTACATTCAATTGAGCCATTTCTTGAATTCCTTTTTTCCCCAGCGCAGCCATACAAACTGCTGAAGCTAATGCATTCAATGCTTGATTTGAACTCATATTCGATGTAGCTTTTTCCCTTCTGATATGTTGTTCTCTAGTCTGCAAGGTCATAACAAATCCTCGTTTCCCCTCTTTATCAGTCGTCTGTCCGACGATACGGCCAGGAATTTTACGCAGGTGTTTTTTATTCACAGTAAAATAACCGCAGTGAGGACCTCCAGCTGACATAGCCAATCCCAAAGGCTGCATATCCCCAACAACAATGTCTGCTCCGAATTTCCCCGGAGACTCTAGTACTCCCAACGCCAGTGGATTAGCCATCACGATAAATAAAACTTTTTGGCTAGCCGCTATTTCTTTTATACGTTGCAGATCTTCTATCGAACCTAAGAAATTCGGGTATTGAACAATAACCGCAGCAGTATTTTTATCTACAGCAGATTCTAATTGAGAGAGATTTGTTGTATCACCTGCTAAAGCGATTTCTTCTAATTGGAATTCCCTGCCTTTTGAGACCGATTGCAAAACTTCTCGACCTTGCGGGTGTACTCCCTTAGAGACAACAATCTTGGACCGTTTAGTTGACACGACCGACAAATTAGCAGCTTCTCCAAGAGAAGTAAATCCATCATATAATGATGAATTTGCAGCTTCCATTCCAGTCAATTCCGTGATCATGGTTTGGAACTCGAAAATGGCTTGTAGTTCTCCTTGGCTGGCTTCTGGTTGATAAGGAGTATAAGCTGTATAAAATTCAGAACGAGAAATCACATGATCCACCACGCTGGGTATGTAATGATCATACGTTCCTGCTCCAAGAAAAACAGTTGCTTCATGAGAATGGACATTTAATGCTGCTAACTTTCTTAAATGTTTCGTTAAAGCTGATTCAGAAACAGCTTCAGTCAAAATTAAATCTTCTTTAAGACGAATTTCTTGAGGAATGTCTTTGAACAACTCATCGATAGACTGAATTTCCAAAGCTTCCATCATTTCTGCTTGATCTTGTTCAGTGTCTGGGAGATAACGAAATTCATTTATCACATTATTGACCTTCTTCCTCTTTTAGTTCTTTCACATAAGCATCATACGCAGACTGATCCATCAAGTGAGAAATTTGATCTGTATCCGTATATTTGATTTCAGCTAACCATCCTGCTTCATAAGGTGCTTCGTTAACCAATTCGGGACTGTCTTCCAATTCTTCATTGACACTCATAACCGACCCAGAAAGCGGCGCGTAAATTTCAGAAGCTGATTTTACAGATTCTACAGTAGCTATTTCTTCCTCCATAGTGATTGCTGAATTTAATTCTGGTACTTCTACAAAAACGATATCTCCTAATTGTTCTGTTGCGTATTGAGTGATCCCCATACGAGCTGTGTTGTCTTCTAAAAGTAAAACCCACTCATGATTTTTTGTAAAATAAATATTTTTAGTCGTTGTCATGTGATAACTTCCTTTCGTACCTTTTTTATTTTATCAACGTTTATAAAAAGGTGTGGCTATAATGTTTGCTGCTATTTTTTTCTTTCTTACGCCTACATAAATCGTTGTTCCTAATTGACTGTATGGATAATCGACCAGGGCTAGCCCTATACTTTTATTCAATGTAGGAGACTTGGTACCTGAAGTGACATACCCAATTTCTTTTCCATCCTCTGAATAGATAAGATAGTTTTCTCGAGCTATTCCTTTATCTGCTAATTCAAAACCACGTATACATCTTTCAATCCCTTCACTACGTTGTCTTTTCAGTTCTTCTTGTCCAATAAATGCATCAGTTTTTTTTATTTTCACTGCAAATCCAATTCCACCTTCTATTGGAGAGATATCTTCAGACAACTCGTGCCCGTATAAGGAGAGCCCTGCTTCTAAACGCAGTGTGTCACGTGATCCCAATCCGCATGGTTTCAATCCTTCTTCTGCTCCAACAGACAATAATTTTTTCCATAACTCTTCCACTTTATCAAAAGCTGTATATAATTCGAATCCGTCTTCCCCTGTATAACCAGTTCTGGAGATCAGCACATTTTCGACATCCGCTACAATTGCATGCGCTTTAAAATGATAAGGGTTGATATTGTCCAAATTCTCAGAAGTCAATTTGCGTAAAATTGCAGCTGCTTTTGGTCCTTGCAAAGCCAGCAGTCCCATTTCAGCAGAATCATTCTTGATCGCAACTTCCTCCTCTAGCAAGTGCTGATTCATCCAGTCAAACACTTTATCTGTATTGGCAGCATTCGGAGTGACCAAGTAACTCTCTTGAGACAACTTGAATATGATTAAATCATCCAACGTACCGCCGTTTTTGTTACACATAGCGTTGTACTGAGCTTGATTTTCTTTTATAGCAGCTATATTATTCGTCATCAAGCGGTTCAAGTAGCTTGTCGCTTCTGTTCCTTCAACCCAAATTTCACCCATATGTGATACATCAAATAATCCTGCATGAGTTCGCACAGCCGTATGCTCTTCTAATATTCCGGTAAACTGGATCGGAAGCGCCCATCCTCCAAAATCAACTAATTTCACTTGATTTTCTCTATAGTGTTCATACAATGGCGTTTTCTTTAGATCAGCTATTTCAGACATCATACTCCTCCTATTCTTATTCACATTTTTCTTTTCTTATCCTCATTATAAAATAATCATTTGCTAAAGTCCTTCGTTATTGAAAAATAAATCAGAAAGAACATCGAATTTATTTTTTATGGGAAATGTTAGTTCATAACTTCTTAAAACTAGATCCTCTACACCATCTTTTTATTCTCAAAAAAAACCAGTTAAGAGAATTCCCTTAACTGGTTTTACATCATCAAATAGCTGTGACCATTCCACCATCTACTAAAAGAGACTGTCCTGTGACATAAGTATTGGCACCGGAAACTAAAAATACAGCTGCTTTAGCAAACTCTTCCGGTTCTCCATAGCGACCTGCCGGAATCGATTTTTCTGATTGAGTTGTAACTTCCTCTAATGAAAGGTTTTGATCGTCAGCTTTTGCTTGGTCCAATTCTTGAATTCTGTCTGTAGCGATTCTTCCTGGGCCAATCGTGTTCACTAATATTTTATCTGATGCTAATTCAATAGCCAACGATTTACTTAAGCCATTGATGCCGTTACGAAATGTATTGGATAAAATCAAATTTGGCAATACTGCTTTGATAGAAGAAGAGGCAATGTTCAAGATTTTTCCTCCTTCTTCTTTCAGATCAGGCAGCACCTCTCTAATCAAACGGATATAACTAAACAAATTCAACTGAAATGCTTTTTCCCAATCTTCATCGTCAAAATCCAGAAAATTTCCAGAAGGAGGTCCACCAGCATTATTGACTAAAATATCGATTTTGCCCAATTTTTTCCTAGTCTCTTTCACTAATGCTTTGATATCATCAGCTTTTGTAATATCTGCTGGAAAATATGCTACTTTTCCTTCTGTTTCATTTTCAATTTCTTTTGCTGCTTTTTGCAAACTTTCCTCACAACGACTCGTCAGCATGACTCTGGCACCTTCTTTTGCCAATTCTTTCGCCACAGCTTTCCCCAATCCCTTACTGGAAGCCACTACTAACACAACTTTATTTTCCAACCCTAAATCCATTGTTCTCATCCTCCAATACATATTGAAAAGCATTTGCATAGATTATAGCATTAATCCACTAAAAGAAAATAAAACTGGCTCTTAATCCCTCTGCATAATTTGTGACAAATTTATTTAAATAGCTCCCTCATATCTTTACGAATTGGCCGTTTCAGTGTATTATTTAAACAAAAAATTAAAGAATAGAGGAGTTTTTGCAAATGAACCTTAACCTTTCAGATGAAGAAACTCGTGATATCGAAGAATTTGTGAATAAGTTAACAATAACTAAAGAAGAGTATTTTTTAAATCTTCATAAGAGAAATCAACTTACTAAAGAAGTTTTACAAGACAATTTCCACTTGAGATTGTTTATTGAGGACTATTATCATATGATAGACAATCTATATGCATATAACTCTGTACTAAAAAAGATATTCGAACAAAATAGTGATACTAAAGTTATAGACGCCATTCTATCTTTTTTAGACACGGCTATGAGAGACCCTATGTTGCTGCCGCAGATCTATAGTATTTACAAAAAACAAAACGAAAAAAGATAAACTTCTTTTAAGATCTAATCGATAAAAAACCTCTAATTCATAACGAATTAGAGGTTTTTTGAAAAATTCAACTTAAATTCTACAGGAGATTATTTAACCAATTCATAGATAGCTTCAGCATAGATAGCCATAGCATCCATCAAGTTTTGGATAGACATGAATTCATTTGCTTGGTGCATTGTATCAATACTATCTGGAAACATTGCTCCATAGGCTACTCCACGTTTTAACAAACGTCCGTAAGTTCCTCCGCCTATAGATTGCTCATGCGCTTCTAATCCAGTATGTTTAGAGTATACATCTAACAATGTTTTTACCAAAGGATCATCCGCCGGCACATAGTGAGGCTCTTTTACTCCGCCTCGGCTGATCGTTACACCAAACTCGGATAATTTGTTTTCTAATTGGATTTCTATAGATTCTACATTCATTCCACGTGGATAACGGAAATTTAATGCAATGACTCCGCCAGTTTCTGGAGTAAAAGTGAATACCCCTGCATTCATAGTCAAGTCTCCCATTATTTCATCGGTGAAATTCAAGCCCAAACCTTCTGCCCTTGAGTCTTCATGAATATATTCTGAAATCAATTGAAGGTAGTTTTGTGCGTCTCCGCCAAAGCTGAAATTGCTTAAGAATGTCGCCAAGTAAGTTCCGCCGTTCACTCCTCCGCGAGGTTCCATTCCATGAGCCGATTTCCCGACCACTTCAATCGTTACTTTTTTGCCTTCAACTTGAACCGTTCCAGTAATTGGTGCAGCTTCTACATAATCATAGAAAGCTTTTTCGATGATTTCTGCTTCTTCACTATTGAATACAGCGACTGCGTCACGAGGAACCATATTTTCACGCAATCCGGCATCAAAACTGATCAATTCATTTTTCCCGCCTGCTGTCGTTCCTTTTGTATTCACGTATAAAGAGACATTTCCTTTTTCTCCATTGATGATCGGGAAGTTCGCATCTGGCGAGAAACCAAAATCGGGTGTTTCTTCAACAGCCAGATAATGATCCATACATTGCCAACCGCTTTCTTCATCTGTTCCAATAATGAAACGAATTCTTTTAGAAATCGGCAAATTCATTTCTTTGATCATTTTGATAGCGTAATAAGCTGCCATTCCAGGACCTTTATCATCACTTGAACCGCGAGCGTATATAAGACCATCTTTGATCACTGGATCAAATGGATCGGTTTCCCAGCCGTTACCAGGAGGAACTACATCCACATGGGCCAAGACACCCATAGTCTCGTCGCCTTCTCCGTATTCAATATGCCCAGCTATGTTTCCAGTGTTTTTCGTAATAAAGCCGTCTTTTTCACCCAGCGCTAGAAAAGCTTCCAACGCTTTTTTAGGACCTGGGCCAACAGGAGCCTCTGTTGATGCTTTACTGTCATCACGCACACTGTCTATTTTTAGTAAATCGACTAAATCTTTTAAGAAGTCATCTTTACGAGCTTCCGCTTCTTTTTTCCAATCAATTGCCATATCACATTCTCCTCTCATCAATAACAATTCTATTCTATCACTTTTGACGTGACTTACCAATCTAGAGATAAAATTTTCATGTGAAATAGCCAAAACTTTAGCGAAGCTTCTCCTGTAAGCTCTTAGAATGCTGCAGAGGTTGCGGTGTAAAACGAACAGTATTTTTATATCTGATGGGTCACCTTAGATTAATCAGTTCAAAACTTTTATAATAAAAGAGATGAATAGAAAGGAGTTAAAAAAATGAAATCTATTACAGAAGATTTAGTACGAGAAACTATTACCAAAAGAAAAGAAGACAGCTACAAAGGAACTTATGGAAGAGTACTGGTCGTCGGCGGAGATGAAAATATGGGAGGTGCTGCAATCTTAACAGCTAGTGCAGCTGTTTATAGCGGTGCAGGTCTAGTCACTGTAGCCACTGCTAAAAGCAATCATGCTGCTCTCCATTCAAGACTCCCAGAAGCTATGGTGATAGACAGTGCTGATACAGAAAAAGTCGCGGAGCAAGTGAAAAAAACAGATGTCATTGCCATTGGGCCCGGTCTAGGCCTATCAGAAAAAGCCTTAACGATTTTATCTACCCTATTTTCTGCTGTAACAGAACAACATAAGGTCATTATTGATGGCAGTGCTATCAGCTTAATGGCAAAGTATGATTTGCCTTATCCCAAAACTCAAACAATCTATACTCCGCATTTGGGAGAATGGGAAAAACTGTCCGGTCTAGCACTCTCAAAGCAAAAAGTTGATGCTAATGTACGTCAGCGGGAGAAAATAGGCGGGATAATTGTATTAAAATCAAATCGCACAGAAGTTTATTTGAAGGATTCCGTCTGGAAAAACACCACAGGGAATCCCGCAATGGCAACCGGAGGAATGGGAGATACTTTGGCAGGTATGATAGCGGGATTTGCTGCTCAATTTGAAGACAAAGAAAAAGCTGTTTTATCAGCTGTCTTTCTGCATAGCAAAATCGGTGACAAACTAGCCGAAAAGCAATATGTTGTTTTGCCAACACACATTATCGAACATATTCCTTCTACTATGAAAGAGCACTCTCTTTTATAAACAAAAAAAATCCTATAACCCTCTATGCAAGAGGGTTATAGGATTTTTTTTAATTCCCGTTCTGCCAAATCTAACACAACGAGCCGATTCCTGCCGCGTTCTTTTGCTTGGTATAAAGCACGATCAGCTAATCGATACAAATTTTTCATATCTTTGACTTTATAAGAAGTGGCCATTCCTATAGAAACTGTTACATGAATAGTTTGGTGATTTTCAAGTGAAAAAGGTTTAGTCTCTATTGTTTGCCGTATTTTCTCTGCTAGTGTCATTTGTTCGGAGAAACTTTTATTTTTCAGTACGATACAAAATTCTTCTCCTCCGACTCGGTAGATCTGTTCGTGTTCAATATCTCCCACGTGTAATAATGTTGCAACTTGTCGTAAAACCAAATCTCCATTCAAATGTCCATATTGATCGTTGATGCATTTAAAATGATCAATATCCAGCATCAAAAAAGCTGTATGGGTCACAGTTGAATCATTCTCGATTTCTGCCCAGTAATAACTAAATTCTCTTTTATTATACAATCCAGTTAAATAATCGCTCTTGGCACGTTCTATTTCGTCTAAGTAACGACGGACATCTGCCCGCATATCTTCTATAAACATCATATTCAACATCAAACAAGTACTGGTAAATAAAAAGTTGAACACCGCAACAACAATTGTTTGTTTCCAATCATAATAAATGAAGTATAGAACGATTGCATGTCCGATCACATAACAAGTATTTAATATCAAACCTGTTGCATAACTATTAAAACGTTCAAAGATTCTTTTATTTAATATAAGCATAACGACACTTAAAACAATGTAAAAAAGGAGTGTATAGACAGCTGCTGTGGATATACCCCAAGTGAATCTTAAAATACCAGTTAAGATGGAAGCTGGTACAAAAACATCAGGCCCAATGTAATACAACAACAAAATCATAACATTATAGCGCATATCGATTTTTACATGTTGTGGCAGATCAACTGAAAAAGACATCAGGATAAAAGACGTCATGCTGGCAAGAAGAATAAACACTATTTTTTGCCGACTAGTCAAACTATACTTTTTCTTTTTAGGAATTATTTTAATATAAATATATGAAACTAATGTCAGTATGGCAATATTTGCAATGACATTTAATAAATCACTTAACAGCATAACAATTTCCTTTTGACCCTTTCTTTTAATCCTCTACAACCACGATCGACTTTAGCTACTCTGTAAAACTCTTTCGGCAGCGGGTTTCCCAAAATAGTAGCCTTGCTGTAGCAGCATTCCTTTTTCTACTAATTTTTTGCTCGTTTCGTGATCTTCGATGCCTTCTATTACAATGTCTAAATGATTTTCTTTGGCAAATTGGTGCCAAGCTTTCAGGAAGTAATCAATCATTTCCAATGAAGCATCGTATTTCAAGCATTTTACAATCGAGAATTTTATTTGACTCAAGTAAGGTACGTATTCTAAAGCACGCTCAAAAGAGTTTTGCCCTGTACCAACATCATCCAATGAAATTTTATAACCTTGTTCTTTAATAAAAATTAAAGCAGCAATAAGGCTATCTTCAATACATTTTCCGCTTATTTCTTTGGTTATATTTAAAAGAATAGGATCTTCTGTTATCTCCACTATCAATTGATCGGAAAACTTGTTCATTTCACTGAAAAATTGTTTCGTTTCAGGATATAACAATTGTATTGGAGAAAAGTTTACAGATAAAGAACATGAAGGATACTCGAGAAGCACTCTTGTTAATTCCTGTTTTAACCATCCCAAAAAATTAGAATGTTTTTCTCTATCGTGATAAATTCTTTCCATTTTTGCTGCGGGATAGTAAGGCGGATAATCTTTATTACGCAATAAAATTTCGTAACCAACGATTTCATTTGCATTGACGTCGATTTTAGGCTGGTAGTAAAGTTGCAAAGATACTGATGACATATTTAATCTCCCTTCTTACTTCTTTAATCGGTACATGTCTCACAGAAATAATCTTATTTGACTTTTTATTTTCTCTACCCTTTCTTGCGTGAATATAAGCAGAAGCTTATGTCGACTAAATTCATGAATTATCAGTAAACGGGGATTAATTTAATGAACTTTATTTCTAAAAAATATTGACGTTAAAGAAATTATAACATAAACACAACTGAGACCGTTCTCGGATATATTTTCTTCTTGTAGACGGATTTATTCCACAAAAATTTTCGGTTAATATTTTTTTGTCCTTCTATTTTTTAACACATGCTCCCTTTAAAAGCCACTTCTTTTCACCATTTGAAACTCAATTTCTTTATTTAATTGACAGCTTCGTTCACAAAGCAATTAGTCTATAAAAGAAATTTATCGTTACTCTTTATTATTTCCTTTTTTCAAATTAAAATTTTTGAAGTATAAAATAAATAGTGCTATTCTTGCGTTGTCGGAGAAAAGTTTTATTTTGTTCACATTTCACTTTGTTGTTCAATTGTGTTAGTTTTCCTATAGACATTGGCGAATTTTTAATACCCTAATTTTTAATACCATAAAAGGAGTGGTTCATTATCAAACATGTAAAAGCTCTAGCTATAAAAGCCTTGATGATATGGGCAATTTTATGGATAGTATTAACAGGACTATACGATGTTTCTTTTTTAGATTCTACTATCGTCGGTGTGATTATAGTGGCACTGATCTATGTATTAGGTGATTTAGTTATTTTAAGAAAAATAGGCAATGTAGCGGCTACAATTGCAGACTCTGGAGCAGCCGCTGTTGTTCTATGGATCTATCTGACAAGTATGGACTACACAAACGATCTTTGGATGAAAGTTCTCATTCCTGCTCTATTAATTGGTGTGGCAGAGTGGTTCTTCCATAAATGGTTGTTAAATAATGATGTAGTTCCTGATGAAAGAAAAATGAAATAAACATTCTTAGCACTATTTGACAACAACCGTGAATGTGAAAAATGAAAACTTTTTTGACTTTAAACATCCCAATACTAAAGAATAGAAAGGAAGATATCTTTTATGTTTACACACACTAAAAAACTACAATATCATGCAAAACCGAGTAAACCAGATCCATTGATGGCTAAACAATTACAAGAGATTCTTGGTGGTCAGTACGGTGAAATGTCTGTCATGAACCAATACTTGTTTCAAGGCTGGAACACTCGCGGTAATGAAAAGTTCAAAGATATGTTATTAGACACTGGTACTGAGGAAATCGGCCATATTGAAATGATTGCTACTATGATTGCTCATTTATTAGATGATGCTCCAGTAGATGTTCAAGAGAATGCTTATAAGAGCGATCCTGCTTTAGCAGCTATCATGGGTGGTATGAATCCGCAACATGCTATTGTCAGTGGTTTAGGCGCAACGCCTAGAGATTCTGTAGGAGTTCCATGGAACTCTGGCTACATTATTTCTAGTGGTAACTTACTAGCAGATCTTCGTGCGAATATCAACGCTGAATCACAAGGTCGTCTGCAAGTAGCACGTCTGTATCACATGACTGATGATCCGGGTGTTCGCGACATGCTTGGTTTCTTGCTTGCCAGAGATACAATGCATCAATTGCAGTGGATCGAAGCAGCAAAAGAAATCGAAGATAGAGAAGGTATTGTCGTTCCTTATGATGTTCCTGCTGATTGGGAAGTTAAAGAAGTCAATAACATTCTATACAACTTCTCTGAAGGAGAAGAAAGCAAATCAATGGTTGACGGTAAAAAAGCAGCGGACGGTCGTGAATTCCGTTATGAAAGCACACCAGTTGCTTTTGCAGATAAACCAATCTTAAAACCTGCACCACCAAGCTTGCACAACTCAAAACCAATGGATAAAATGTAGTTTAAACACACAAAAGCCTGAGCATAATGTGCTCAGGCTTTTGTTCGTTCCATATTTCATCTATTCTTTAACTGTTCAATTTCCTCGAGTGTTAACGGTCTATACTGACCCAATGGCAGCTCTTCGTCTAAGATTAACGGACCCATTGATAGACGTTTTAAATACACGACTTCTTTTCCCACAGCTTCAAACATACGCTTGACTTGATGGAATTTCCCTTCTTGGATCGTGACTCTGATCCAGGACGTCCCTTCAAACTCATTGGTTTCTACGATTTCTAAAACAGCAGGTTTACAGATATACCCATCATCTAATGTGATTCCTTTTTCAAAAGCAGCTGCATCTTCTTTTGTCACGATTCCATTGATTTCTGCTTCATAAACTTTATTGACATGTTTTTTCGGTGACAGCAATTCATGGGTTAAGGCTCCATCATTGGTCAATAACAGCAATCCTTCTGTGTCGATATCTAACCGTCCGACTGGAAAAGGCTCTTGAAGCTGATCTTGGGGCTCCAATAGATCAATAACCGTTTCGTGCAGATTATCCGTAGTCGCGCTGATCACACCTTGGGGTTTATGAAGCATAAAATAAACAAATTCCTGATAGCTGACTTCTTCACCGAACACTTCTATAAGGTCTTTTTCTAAGTGAACTTGAAACTTGCCGTCTTTTTGTACTTCATCGTTGACTGTAACACCTTTTTTCTTCAATAAGTTCTTTACTTCTTTTCTCGTTCCAAATCCACTGTGGGATAACAATTTATCTAGTCTCATTACAGATTTCCTTTCTTACTCATTCTGTTAATTCTCTATACCTATTATACAGATATAGAAAAAATAAAAAAGAAAGCTGAGATTTCACTCCCAACTCTCTTCATTGTTTAAACAAAAAATCCGATTTATACTACTGACCAGATTTAAATCTTCAATTTATTTCTCAATGCTGCAGCTCTAGCCCCGATTACTTTGTCAGCTAATTTAGACTTTAAGATTAAGTATCCATAAACCACTAATCCAACAAAAGCCACCACTAATACGATCACTAAGGCTAAGAGTCTGTCACTTTCTGGAATAAAGAGATACATAAACTCTTTCACTCCTACAGCCACAATAGCCATGATCAAAGAGAAAATTGTAATCAACAATGTTCTTCTAGATAACAAACCTAAATCGAAAGGTTCAGTTTCATACATTGCACGAATGATAAATAAAGAAGAAACTCCAAATCCAACAATAGTAGACATGATCATTCCGTGTGTTTGGAAATAATCTATCAAAGGATACTGTAAAATCAATTTAATAATCATCCCAAAAAACAAACCGTTCATTGCTGCTTTTGGACGATTAGCAGACATGATCATAATGCTGACAACTGTATACAATCCTAAGAAAATTGTCATGATAGCAGACCATTGCGTGATGCTGGTACCAAAATCATCGTGCTGATAAAAAACAGTGTATAAAGGTTCAGCGACAGCAGCCATTCCTATCGATGCCGGAACAATGATCAGCAACAGCAATTGGATGCTGTTATTAAACTGTCTGCTCAATCCTTTATGGTCTTTTTTAGCCATCAAACTGCTGATCAAAGGTACTGATGTAATGGCCATCGAGCTTCCAAAGGAAAGAACGATCATAATCAGTTTATGGGCATTTGCAGCTGCTACACCATATGTCCGTTGAATTTGAAGTGGAGTATAGTCACTGACGCTCTTCATGATCGAATCATATGTAAATTGATCAATCAACTGTGCAATAGTGATTCCTGCTCCAATGATGATAAAAGGAATAGCTGTTTTAACAATCGACAATAATATTTGATTAGTAGATACAGTCACATTATTTGGACTTTGTTCTGCTGCTTCTTTTGTATTGAGTTGTTTTTTCCATACGACATAAACCAAATACGCCATACTCGCTAACGCTCCCACAAAAGCTCCAAACGTAGACATTGAAACAGCATCTACTACAGAACCATCGAACACTTGACGAATCAAAAATACAGAAGCAAGCATGAAAATGACCCGTACAATTTGTTCAAGGACTTGTGAAATAGCTGAAGGTGCCATTGTTTGATACCCTTGAATGTATCCCCTAGTCACACTCATCGTTGGAATCAACAATAATGCTACAGACAACGTACGAATGACTTGAGTTCCATCAGCTGCAGAAGCCGTTGGACTATTGGCTGCTATGAAAGGAGCTAACAAGAACATCACTATAGCAGAAACAAGTCCCGTTATGGACATGACTTGCAACCCTCTTTTATAGATATCGCGGCTGATTCCGTACTCTCCGATAGAATTATAATGAGAAACTTGCTTTGCAATTGCTGAAGGCACACCAGCTGTCGCGATACTCAGAAACAATGCATAGGGGGTATATCCGACATTATATAAGGCATTAGCTGCATCGGCAGTTGTTTTGTCGCCCATCCAAGCCATCCAAGGAACGATATATAATGCTCCTAACAACCTGGAAATTATACTAGCGGCAGACATCCAAGCAGAACCAGATAACATTTTACTTTGTGTATCACTTTCAGCCTGTCTTGTTTTTTTATTTATCATTTCATTTGACATTCATAAGCCTACTCTCAAAATATTTGCTAGCTTACATTCTACTTATAAAATCTATAAGATGCAACGTCTAAAAAGCTAGCTCATTTAAATTTAATTCTTTTTTAACGACTTTGAAGCAATAAAGACAATTTTCATAGACTTTTTCGACTCATTCGCTCGCAAAAAGCAGGGAAAAACCCTGCTTTTTATGAACACTTATCCTTTTGCCAACAATAAAGCCATTTCTTTATCTGTCAATTCAAAATCGAATACGTCTATATTTTCTTCCAATCGATTGGAATTTGCCGTTTTAGGAATGGGGATCATTCCTCTTTGGATGTTCCATCGCAACGCAATTTGTGCAGGAGTTTTCTGATATTTCTCTGCTAATTGCTGAATATCTTGGTCACTGAGGATCCCCCCATGATGAAGAGGACTGTATGCCATAGAACGGATATTTTCTTTCTCGCAAAACACGCGCAGCTGCTCTTGTCCTTGCCCAGGATAGCACGAATATTGATTGATGACGGGTTTGATATCTGCCATTTTTAACAAATCGATCAACTGCTCCGGACTGAAATTGGACACTCCAATAGCTTTTGCTTTCCCACTATAATAGATTTCCTCTAAGGCTTTCCATGTGGCTACATTTTCTCTATCACTATCCGGCCAATGAATCAAGACTACGTCGACTGCATCTAATTTAAGTGCTTCATAACTTTTGGCAAAAGCTCTAAGTGTTTTAGAAAACCCCATATCGGTTTTCCGAATTTTGGTGATTACAGTTATCTCTTCGCGTGGGATTCCTTCGTCTACAGCTCTTCTGATTGCCCTTCCTACTTCTTTTTCATTTTCATACATAGATGCAGTATCGATCAGTCGATACCCTTTTTTCAAAGCTTTGTACACGATTTCTTCAGCGCTTGTTCCTTTCAATGGGTGAGTTCCCAACCCAATCAGAGGGATTTCCTGATCATTGTTCAGCGTAGTCGTCATTCTCACATGTTGCTTCATTTGTCTCTCCTCCTTAGCTAGCTGGAGCTTTTTTAGTTAGAGTATGCAAGGACTTTTTTATTTCCGTTTTCTTTTTTCTGTCATCAAATATACCGACAGCAAAGGCTGCTGAAATAGCAAACCAAGATCCAGCTTCCACTTTTCTCCCCCTAAGGCCACTCGTTTGGAGCTCTTAAAAACAAAAAAACGTGCTATTACTCTTTATAAGAATAATAGCACATTTGTTGTTAAAAAAAGAATATTAATCCTTTAGTCAAAAGTGGTTTCTTTCTATAGCATCTTAGTCTAGTTAGCTACGATATTAACTAATTTCCCAGGTACTACAATCACTTTACGGATCGTTTTGCCTTCTAAATACTGTTGGATCTTTTCATCGTCCATTGCCAGTTTCTCTAAATCATCTTTAGAAATCATTTTAGAGACTTGGACTTTTGATCTCAACTTGCCGTTCACTTGGAAGACAACTTCGATTTCATCTTTTTCCAAATATTTTTCATCATATACAGGCCATGCCTCATAAGAGACACCTTCTGTTGAACCAGTCACTCTTTGCCACAATTCTTCTCCCACATGTGGTGCGATAGGAGCCAGCATCTGGATCAGTCCTTTGATGTATTCAACAGGAAGAGCTTCAGCTTTATATGCTTCATTGACGAATACCATCAACTGAGAAATAGCTGTATTAAAGCGTAAGGCTTCAAAATCTTCAGTGACTTTTTTTACGGTTTGGTGATACACCACGTCTAGTTTTCCATCGTTGAAATTAGTAACGCGGTCGCGCAATTTATCCTCTTCATCAATGATCAAACGCCATACACGGTCTAAGAATTTGCGGCTTCCCTCAAGTCCATTTTCGCTCCATGCAATTGAAGCATCTAATGGCCCCATGAACATTTCATAAACACGCAATGTATCTGCGCCGAATTCTTCTACTACATCATCCGGATTAACAACATTTCCTTTTGATTTAGACATTTTCTCATTATTTTCTCCCAGGATCATTCCTTGGTTGAATAGTTTTTGGTACGGTTCTTTAGTTGGAACTACACCAATATCGTATAAGAATTTGTGCCAGAAGCGTGCGTACAATAAATGCAATACAGCATGCTCTGCTCCACCAATATAAATATCAACTGGAAGCCATTGTTTTAGTTTTTCAGGATCAGCTAATTGTTCCGTATTATGCGGATCGATGTAACGCAAGTGGTACCATGAACTACCTGCCCATTGCGGCATCGTATTCGTATCCCTTTTTCCTTTTTTACCGGTTTCCGGATCAACTACATTGACCCATTCTGTAATATTTGCAAGTGGAGACTCTCCTGTTCCGCTAGGTTTGATTTCTGTCGTCACCGGCAAAATCAACGGTAATTCATTTTCTGGAATAGTCGTTGTTGTTCCATCTTCCCAATGAATCACTGGAATAGGCTCTCCCCAATAACGTTGACGAGCGAATAACCAGTCGCGCAAGCGGTATGTCGTTTCCTTTTTACCGATTCCTTTTTCTTCCAACCAGGCATTCATTTTCTCGATAGCTTCTTCTTTTTTAAGCCCATCTAAGAATTCCGAATTGATGTGGACGCCATCTTCCGTAAAAGCTTCTTTTGAAATATCGCCACCTTCTAAAACGGGAAGAATTTCTAAACCAAATTTCGTCGCAAATTCCCAGTCACGTTGATCATGTGCTGGAACAGCCATAATAGCTCCTGTTCCGTATGAAGCTAATACATAGTCTGCAATCCAGATTGGCATTTCTTTTCCGTTTACCGGATTGATTGCATAAGCTCCTGTAAAAACTCCTGATTTGTCTTTGTTTAAATCTGTACGGTCCAAATCACTTTTCAGACTGCTGTCTTTGATATAGGCTTCAACAGCTGATTTTTGCTCTGGCCTAGTGATCTTTTCAACCAAATCAGACTCCGGAGCCAAAACAGCATAGGTTGCTCCAAAAAGAGTATCCGGTCTAGTAGTAAACACAGTAAACTCTTCATCAGAATCTTTTACAGCAAAATCAACATTTGCTCCAACAGATTTACCGATCCAGTTTCGCTGCATATCTTTGATATTTTCTGGCCAGTCTACTAATTCCAAATCTTCTAGTAAACGATCTGCATAAGCAGTGATTTTCAGCATCCATTGTTTCATGGGTTTACGGTAGACAGGGTGTCCACCACGTTCACTTTTACCATCAATAACTTCTTCATTTGCCAAAACGGTTCCTAATGCAGGACACCAGTTTACAGCTACTTCAGCTTCATAAGCCAAGCCTTTTTCGTACAATTTTGTAAAGATCCATTGTGTCCATTTGTAATATTCTGGATCAGTCGTATTGATTTCACGATCCCAGTCTAAACTGAATCCTAATGATTGGATCTGACGTTTGAATGTTTGAATATTTTTAGCGGTAAATTCTGCTGGGTCGTTCCCTGTATCTAGAGCATACTGTTCAGCCGGCAAACCAAAGGCATCCCATCCCATTGGATGCAATACGTTGTACCCTTGTGCGCGTTTCATTCGAGAAAGAATATCTGTAGCTGTATATCCTTCTGGGTGACCTACATGCAGCCCTGAACCTGATGGGTAGGGGAACATGTCCATTGCATAAAAGTTATTTTTGTCAGACTCTTCTGTCGCACGGAATGTTTTATTATCATCCCAGTATTGTTGCCATTTTTTTTCAATAGTCTTATGATTAAAACTCATGATTGTTTGCTCCTTCTTAAAAAAATTATAAAAAAAATCGTCCTAAAGCACAAAGTCGTTTCCTTCTCTGTGCTTTAGGACGAACTCAAATTCTCAGTCGTGGTACCACCTAAATTTACTGCTTGTAACATACAGCAGCCTCATCATATCCTTAACGCGGATGAAACGTCTTTGCTTAATTGAATCCTTTCTCAGCAAAGCGACTCCGAAGGCGAGTTCAAAATGTATCTCTATGCATTTGCACCAACCATGCACTCTCTAAAAAAGGGACATTTCTACTATTCCTTATCACTGTCTTTTAACTATTGGCTTTATTCTAACAAATTCCTCTACCAGAATCAATGCTTTTTCTGTGTATCTAGAAAAGCAACATTTAAGATCTTCAAATAGAATGTTGATTTTAATAATCTCCATAAATATTACAAAAAAGATAAACCACTTAACTAGAAGTTAATGACAATTAAAGAGCAGAAATTGGAATTGCTAACGAAGATTAGTATAATAGTGTTAGATTAAACAAACGAGGAGGATTCTAATGATTACAAAAAACACAAGTGGTTTTGAATGGAAAAATTTTTTGCTAGCTGTTTTATTTTTCATTGCATTTTGGGTTAGTATTAACAATCCTATTTCAACATTAGTTACTTTAGGTATAGTATTCGGGGTTATCGCGATTGTACAAGGTATCCATGCACTCGAGCTTTATTTCGAAATAAGAAAAAGTAATGATATTAATCCTTGGTATCTTATATTAATAGGTATTATCGATAGTCTCGTTGGTTTCTATCTTGTATTTAATCCTTCCATCAGCATTACGTTTATTCCAATACTATTCGCTGTTTGGTTCATGATTGATTCAGTTATGAACATCTTATTAGCATTTAGACTAAAAGAAGTAAGCAATACTTGGTTCTGGATACGTCTTTTATTAGGTATTATAGGAGTTATTGTGGGGTTATCCTTAATCGGAAATATACTAATAGCACTTGTTTCTGTAACATACCTTATTGCTTTTTATTTCCTTACTGCAGGTGTTATTAAGTTAATCGATGCCTTTGTATAAATAGTAAGATCCACAAAAATAGATAATGAGAAAGCGCCAGAAAGTTCCACTTATTTCTGGTGCTTTTTTCTTAGCACAGTAACGCGCTTCAATATTGTCTTCATACTAGAATAGAAAGATTGCATAAACTGTATTATGTATCATAAAATGGAAATAGTAATTAATAGACTAAATGATATTTATGATAAGTTGTGACGATTAATATTTTTTGAAATGAGGAACAAAAATGGAAAATCAGTATCAATTATACGAGCATAAAGCGCAATACTATGAAACAGATCAAATGGGCATCATTCATCATTCCAATTATATCCGCTGGTTCGAAGAAGCAAGAACCGATTTAATGGATCAAATTGGTTTTGGGTATGATCAAATGGAGAAACGCGGCATTGTTGTTCCTGTACTTAGTGTTAATTGCGAATACAAGTCAATGGTCCATTACAACGACCATGTTTATATCATTCCAAAAATCGAAGTTTTCAATGGGATTCGTTTGCAGATTTCTTATCATGTTATCGACAAACAAACGAATGAACTGCGTGCTGTAGGCGAGAGCAAACATTGTTTCTTAAGCGGTACAAATCGTCCTGTTTCATTGAAGAAAATAGACCCGGAATTATTTGAGTTGTTTGACCGCTATACCGGAAAAAATTTCAGTTCAATAGACTAGCGGTTCTTTTTATTGTGAATAGGAGGCAAACAAATGATTACTATCGGTCTGACTGGATGGAACGATCATCCTTTAATTGAAATAAATCGAAAAACCAAGCTGGAAGACTATGCTAGTCATTTTCCCTTTGTGGAGATGGACACAAGCTTCTACGCTATCCCACCGGAAAAAAATATTCTCAGTTGGAATCAAAGAGTACCTGAATCTTTCCAGTTTATTCCTAAAGCTTATCAGGCTATGACTCAACATAAAAACTGGTTCGATGATTTCCCCAGTGAAGAAGCGATGTTCTCAGTTTTTTTGAATCGTTTCGCACCTTTATTAAAAGAGAATCATGTGAAAGCTTTTTTATTTCAATTTCCACCCTATTTTGGTTGCACAACTATAAATAAAGAGTACTTAAAACAAGTCAGATGCTGGATGAAAGACGCACCAATAGCGATAGAATTCCGAAATTCTAGTTGGTACAGTGAGAAAAATAAAGATGCCACTCTCACCTTTTTGACCCAACATCACTTCATCCATACAGTAGTGGATCAGCCGCAAACACCAAACAACAGTGTTCCTCTCGTTGTAAAAAGTACTCATCCAGAGTTGACACTTTTACGACTCCATGGAAGGAATTTTGAAGGTTGGCAAGGGAGCAATGTCCTCAACTGGCGAGAAGAAAGAACTCTTTATGAATACAGGCCAAAAGAACTGCAACAGCTCGCTGAAATAGCTTTATCGTTGGAAAAAGAAAGTCGTGAAGTCGCCATTATTTTCAACAACAATTCCGGCGGACACGCTGCAAAAAACGCGAAAGAATTGCAGTCTATATTAGGTGTTGATTTTACCGGATTAGCTCCTCAGCAACTAAATTTATTTTGATTTTTTCAAACAAAAGACTCCATTTTCGATGAGTATTCTTCATCAAAAATGGAGTCTTTTCTGTTACTCTCTCGCTAACTTCTTTTTATGAGAAAGCATCGGAGTTATACGATGCGTCACTTTTGACCGTTCAACTTTCCTGTGTATCATTCTTTCTAGACGTGGGCGATTATATCGCTGAACAAAAATAAGAGGCAAATTAAATAATACCGCATAACCGATCATGATCCAACCTGCCCAAGTTGGATTCCAAAAAAAGAATAACCCCGCCGGTGGAATCATAGCCCAGTGAGCCAATTCAGCACGCCTAGTTTCAAGAACAAACTTTTCTAGACTAGCAATATCAAATCCTTTTAGATGGGTCTTATCGAATCCTTCTTTAGTGATTTTAGTTCCGTCAGGCAAATAAGGTTTCCAAGTACGGACCCGAAATACCTCTTGCCATATTTCGCCTTCTTTTTCCCATTTTTTGGTAAGAAACCAATAAGCTTTTTCATCCAAAAATTGTTCAGGAACTAGTCGAGCCAACCAAGAAACAGACAAATGAATGCTGTACCAAGCTATAATATCTACCGCAATCGTCAGCCAATCAGCTAAATGAATGAATTGCATTCTCCTTCCTCCTTAACTAAACTTTCAGCTTTCGGCCCTTCCAAGTGACCGTTTTAAAGACATGTATCTGGATCATTGACCAACCAAAAAGTACAATAAAAAATAAGAAAAGGAAAGGATACACCAACAGTATTGAGAAACGGAACTGCCCTACTCTGCCTGCAAACACCTTCAACTGAATCAAATAAAGAATATAAATAATGACACCCAAAAATATCCTGTAACTTACGCTGGAGAATAGAGTGAAGACAAAAAAGATTCCTGATGCAATGCCTCCTGCTATCCAGCAGATAATCAAAAAAAGTATCTTTGGATTGGTGGCTTGAGAGGCTATAGCAAAATTTTTAGACCATCCCTCAATCAGTTGCTTGATTCCATCTGGATACATACGAAAATGGATCACTTTCTTCCCCGCGTACAGATGCAGTGGAAGTCCTGATTCTTGAAATTTCTTTCCTAAAACAAAATCTTCCATAATAGATTCGCGGCTTATTTTGTGACCGCCAACCAAATCATATTGTTCTTTTGTACACATCAAACACGGTCCAAAAGCTCCTGCTTCAATGAAACGATTGCCAAAGATCGTAAAAGCGTTCATTCCTGCTAATACCATAATGTTAAAAATAACTGATGCTTGTTCATATAAAAATTTGACTTGGTGGAACGGCTGAACCGATAAAATTCCATTACAGCCTTGTTTTTCAAATGTTTTGATAAAATGATGCAAACTGTCTTTGCTCTCTAAATAAGTATCTGCGTCCATGAACAACAGACATTCTCCCGTCGCAACCTCAGCTCCTCTAGAACAAGCTGCTCCTTTGCCTATGGAGGAGTCTCCTGGCTGCTTTTCTACTAATTCAGCTCCATACGCTCTAGCCACTTCGATCGTATCATCTGTGGAATTGTCATCTGATACGATGATTTCTTTAGGCCTGAATTTTTGCTGCTGCAAAGTTTTTAATAAAATAGGCAAATTTTCCGCTTCGTTTCTCGCAGGAATAATAATCGATAGAGATAGGTTTCCTTTAAGGTCTGTTGATCGATCAAACAGAAAGGGAACTTTGTAAAAAGCTGCCCATCCTGCCAACCATGTAAAACATAAAAATATCAAACTCCCTATGACCACTCAAACGCCTCCTAAAAAAGTCTCTTGCGGAGTTTCTTCAATAAATTTAATTGTTTTAATCGATAAGGCGGGTATTGTTGAGAAAGGCTTTTTGTGTTCTTTTGGTAATAAAACACTTTTTGAAAGCTGAACATCTCAAAACTGGCAAACCCATGATAAGCACCGAACCCGCTCTCCTTCAATCCTCCAAATGGAATTTCAGCGTGTGCGGCATGTCGGATCACTTGATTCAAACTAAATGCACTGCTGCGAATCTCTTGCTCCAAATAACGAATCTTATCTTGATTTTTACTAAAAATGTAAGCTGCTAATGGGACAGGTTGCTGATTAAGTTCATTCGTCAACTCTTGAATCGATGAGTAAGGAATGACAGGCATAATTGGGCCAAATATTTCTTCTTTCATCATAGCACTCTCTTCAGGCAAATCAACCAATATCGTAGGTTCTAAATAACGTTCAGTAAGATTGTAACGCCCACCATAATAGACAGTTCCCTGATTCAAAAAGTCGATTTGTTTTTTCAGCTGTTCTTGGTGGATGATCCGACTATAATCTTGGCTTTGTTCAGGATTTTTTCCATAAAACGTTTCGATGCACTCTGCTGCTTCTGATAAAAATTGAGTGTAAATCGATTCGTGCACATAAATCGTGTCAGGTGCAATACACGTTTGCCCTGCGTTCACAAATTTCCCCCAAATGATTTGACGTATAGTTTCTTTAGTCAAACCTGTCTCATCAACAATACAAGGATTTTTCCCTCCCAGTTCCAATACCACTGGAATTTGCTTCTCTGCAGCTGCTTGATGAACGATTTTTCCAACTCGCTTGCTGCCAGTAAAAAAAATAAAATCCCAATCTAATGTCAGTAGGCTTTCTGCAACACGACTATCTCCTTCAATAACAGTTACTTCTTCTGGTTCAAAGTACTCTTTCACCAATTCAGCCAATAACCGGCCGGTTGCAGAAGCAAATTCAGAAGGTTTTATCACACAGCTGTTTCCTGCCGCTAATGCACCTATCACAGGCATTAAGGTCAATTGAAGCGGATAGTTCCAAGGAGACAGCACGAGAACTGATCCGTAAGGCTGAGAACGCAAAACAGATTTAGCTGCACCGCTTAAACTGATATGAGTCAATTTCTTCGGCTTCATCCATTTGTTTAATTTATGAGTGACTTTATCGATTTCATTCAACAAAAGAGCTAATTCAGAAGTATAGCTCTCAATAGGCGATTTACCTAAATCTCTATTGAGTACCTCCATCCAAGATCGTTCGTTTTCGACCAACATTCTTTTCATCCGTTTCAATCGATCTAGTCGTTCTTTGTAGGAATGGTTTTCGTTTCTTCCAGAATAGCTCTTTTGTTTTCTCACTAGATCATGGGAATCTTCTACATTAAAATTATCCATTTCCTTCTTCCTTCTTTACAATCTTATCTCTCACTTGTTGCCCGCTGAGTGTGACCATTGGCATTCCGCCTCCTGGATTAACTGTTCCTCCAACAAAATAAAGGTTCTCATAAAGTTCGCTCTGCTTAGGATGTTTGAATCCGTGATTTTTCTTGCGATTGGACACTGTTCCGTAAATAGCACCCTTATGGGATAAATAATTTTCTTTGATATCTTCTGGTGTCCACATATTTTCGGTTACGATGTTCTTTCTTAAGTCCGTCAATCCCATTTTTTCCAACTTGATGAGAACTCTTTCTCGAAACTCCAAATATTCTTCTTTTGTAAAGGGTTTTTCCTGTAAATGAGGGATGTGAGGCAGTACTTTAATATTTTCATGCCCTGGCAATGTTTGGTCTGGATCTGACTTGTTTACATTCACCAAATAAATCGTTGGATCATCTGGTAAAACTCGTTCATGAAAAACTTGCTGAAAGTTCTTTTTGGAGTCATTTGAAAAGAAAAAGTTGTGATGTGCTAGTTGAGGGTAGCTGGCTTTTACACCTAAGTGCAGCACCAAACCTGAACTAGCTGGTTCAAATTTATCTTCTAATTTTTCAACAAATTGATCCTTTTCTGCCAGCAACTCTTCATAAGCAGGGATAACTTCCATATTTGAAACAAAGTAATCGGCTTTTAGACTAGTTCCATCTTCCAATTCAGCCGCTGATATTTTCTTATTTTCATCAGTTACTAGTTTCACTATTTTTTTCCCTGTATGAAATTCAACCCCAATTTCCCTGCCCAACCTGACGATTCCTTCGGCAATTCTTTGCATACCGCCTGGTACATACCATACTCCTTGTTTGTGCTGCATGTAAGCCATCATGTTTAGAACTGCTGGAGCATCATAAGGCGAAGAGCCAACATATTTGATAAAATACGCCAACATATCTCGAAACTTTTGATTGTGGATACGTTTAGCAATTCCATCGTACATCGAAGAGAAAAAATCAAAACTTTTTATTGATTCTACTACTCCGTGATGGCGAATAACTTCCATTGTTTTATCTAATCCTTCAGCAAAATACCCTTTTTCTGTCACATCGTAGATTTGTTTTGCATATTCCAAAAACTCTTCATATTCTTCCATATCCTTGGAACTCAAAGCTGAATTTTCTTTGGCCATTTTTTCCAAATCACCATACAAATCGATGATCGTCCCATCTGGAAAAAAAGAACGCCATTCATGGTCTAAACGAACAGTTGGAATATAATCGTCCATCTTTCGATTGCTTTCGGTAAATAAACGATCAAATATATGCGGCATAGTCAGTATTGAAGGCCCTAAATCAAATCCGAATCCGTCTTGTTCAGCTCGGTTCAGCTTTCCGCCCAGGTGGTGATTTTTTTCATATAAGGAGACTTTGAATCCTCTTTGAGCTAAGGAAACGGCTGCAGAAAGTCCACCTAGTCCGCCTCCAATAACGACTACTGATTTTTGTTGTTTTCCCATCTTGTCACCCTCGCTGCTAGTTGTATTTTCTGTTGTACTCATCGTGATTGTGTTGCGAATTAACCTTCTGTTACTTGGTTGAAGAAGCGTCTAGATTCTCGTTGTATTTTATTCATTTCCAGAGGTGAAACATAATTTTTGGTCTGCAAGCAGTTGTACTGATTTCTTCTGACTGCATTCAATATTCCCCTGTAAACATCTGCTGATATCAGGACTGGCAATCGACTTTCTTTGTCAAACAACTGAATCTCTTTTCTAAACGAATCATATAATTTTTCTGCTCTATGGGCCAAGCTTTCCCATATGCGGATAAATGATTCATTTACTTGACCACGAATCAAATCTTCTTTACTAAATTTTTCTTGAGAGAGAATTTGGTTCGGCAAATAAACCCGCTTATTGTCCTTCCAATCTTCTCCTACATCTCTTAATATATTTGTGATCTGCATAGCTACTCCTAAAGAAATCGCACTTGCTTTTGCTGCTTCTTTATTATCTTTTGCTATAATAGGCAACAACATCAACCCTACCGTTCCAGCAACGTAATAGCTGTATTCTTCTAAATCCCCTAAAGTTTGAGGAGAAACAAAATCAATATCCATTTTTTGTCCTTTAAGCTGATCATAAAAAGGCTCAATATCCATATCAAATCGTTCAAACACATCTGCTAGTGCACGCCACATTGGAGTATCAACAGCATTTCCGTTTTCAAATGCTTTTAATTCATTCTCCAATCGAGTGATGTTAAGACGTTGTTTCGCAGAGTCTTTTACTGTATCTACTGTGTCGTCTGCGAATCTGCAAAATGTATAAATGGCATAAATCGCTTGCGCCTTTTCTTTAGGCAACTTTGAAAAAGCATAATAAAAGCTTTTCGAATGCTTTTTTATGATTTTTTCACAATAGAGATAATCTTCTTGCAAGGTCATTTCTATAGGCTTCCTCATTATTTTTCTCCCCTTGGCTGTAAATCTTTACCATATGATCAATGAAAACAAAAAATTGTCTTCATTGATCAAATAAGTAATTTTATTTGTCATCAAGCATTAATTCTTCAGTGGCGATTTTGGCTGACAGCAATACGATAGGAACTCCAGCGCCTGGATGAGTACTGCTTCCTGTAAAGTAAAGGTTCTCACATTGCTTTGCTTTACTTTGCGGACGAAAATGATTGCTTTGCAATAAACTTGGTTGCAGACCAAAACAAGCTCCGTTGTAAGCATTGAACTTAGATTCAAAATCCAGTGGTGTGATGTAAGATTCAGAAACGATTTCCTGCTCTACGTTCTCGAAACCTGGCAAGTTCTTCAATGATTTCAGTGCTTTCTCTCGGTAATATTGAGTCGTTTCATCTGTCCACTCATATTTAGCTGTGGACAATTCTGAAACCGGCATCAATACATATAAGCCATCTTTATCTTTTGGTGCCAAAGAAGAATCTATTTTAGAACCCATATATAAGTAAATTGACGGGTCATTCAACTTGTCTCCATTAAAGATTTGATCTATATTCTCGTCTAGATTTTTTGAAAAGACAAAGTTATGAATATTTGAAATTTCTTCATATTTACGATCCATACCTAAATAAAGAATAAAACAAGAACAAGAATATTTCATACTATCGATTTTTTTATCGGTATATTTCCCTTTTGCTTTCGGTTCCTTCACCAATTTTTTCATAGCATAAGGAAAATCAGCATTACACATAACAAAATCAGACAGAACTTCACGATCAGCTAATCTGATTCCTTTCGCTTGCTGGTTTTCAATCAGTATTTCTTGTACTGGGGAGTTGTAATGAACCTTTCCTCCCAGCTCAAGAAATAGTTTTTCCATAGATTCTGCCATAGTATGCATTCCGCCCTTAATGAACCATACTCCATAAAGCAACTCAATCATTGGAATAATTGTATACAATGACGGTCCGCTCTTTGGGGACAATCCAATGTAAAGAGTTTGGAAGCTGAGCATTTGTCTTAAACGATCATCTTTAACGTATTTGCTGATCATATGGTCTGCACTATCGAATGTTTTCAACTTCAATGCTTGCTTGATCGTGGATGGATTGTAAAAATCTTTTGCATTACGAAAAGGGCGTTGCAAAAAATGGTCTTTAGCGACAATAAATCTTTCGTAAATATCGGTCAAATAACGAAGAAAACCTTGTGCATCTTCATCACTGATATCTTCCATCGTTTTTATCAGTGAAACTAAGTCAGATGATACATCGAACTTTTCTTTACCATCATCAAAAAACGCCGCGTACATAGGGTCTAAACGCTGCATTGGAATGTAGTCGTCTGGATCTCGTCCAGTCAATTCGAACACTTCTCGATACAGTTCTGGCATCATAACAAGACTTGGACCTAAATCAAAACGGTACCCGTCTTTTTCAATCAGATTCATTTTCCCGCCTGGTATTCCTTCTTTTTCATATAAAGTAACATCATAACCCGCGTGTTGAAGGCGTACAGCGCTGGCTAGTCCAGCAACTCCAGCTCCAATAACACTTACCGTTTTATTCTTCTTCATGTTTTCCCTCACTTATGTTTGTCTTAACAACTTTTTTCCAAATGTGCTAACTGCTCAGTTCGGTCCAGCTCACTATTGATTTCTTTTAAATTTTCTATCAACTGATCTCCATCTACGTCTATTCGATTGCATTGCATGACTTCCTTCAAGATACTCAAAGAAATCGCTCGTTTTTCATTCTTTGATTTTTCAGTTAATGTTACTACAACAGCTCTTTTGTCATTAAGAGAAGTCTCTTTCATGATCCAGCCATGATCAGATAAACGGTTTAATATCGGATTTAAAGTCCCGATAGACATGCCTAAGCGTTCGCTAATGTCTTTAACGTAGACACTATCGTCTTCCCACAACGCAAGCAATACCAAGTATTGAGGAAAAGTCAGTTCAAATGGTTTTAAAGCCCGCTTGTAGAGTTTTGAAAGCCCGTTTGCAGCCTTATATACTTCAAAACACAATTGATCCTCTAGTGAACGGTCAAAAATTGATTCATCCATTCTGCTCTCTCCTTTTTTCTTACCACTTCTATTACATTCAATACTTCGCGTATTAATTTTCACGCAACGTCAACGTTCCATCTTTCATCACATAAACTTTATCGCATTTGTCAATTAAACGTTCATCATGAGTGACCATGATCGTAGCTTTTTGTTTGTTTTTGGTTTCTCTGGCTAGAATATCTACCACTTCAAAAGCTCTTTCTGAATCTAAACTTGCTGTCGGTTCGTCCGCCAAGATAACAGATGGGTCATGATATAAAGCACGAGCAATGGCTACCCGTTGTCGCTCCCCGCCTGATAAGTCACTTGGATAACTTCTTTCCAATCGCAAAACATCTAATTCTTCTAATAAACTATCCGCTTGTTCTTTTTCCATTTTGGTTTTTTCGACTTTATTGACTAATCTTAACTGGTCGCGAACATTTAAGAATGGCACCAAGTTAGAAGCCTGCAGGATAAATCCAATTTCTTTAAAGCGCAATGCTGCCCTTTTTTTCTCTTCTTCTTCACTAAAAGGATTTTCCCGAATCAATACTTTACCCTCAGTTGGAGTTTGCAGACCACCAATGATCGTTAATAATGTGCTTTTCCCTGAACCACTCGGTCCAATGATCGCAACAAACTCTCCAGCTTCAACAGAAAAATTCGTTTCTTTTAACGCTTCGATTTCTGTACGTCCTTCTCCAAAACGTTTAGAAACATTTTTACATTCGATTAATTTCATATTATTTTCCTCCTGATTTTACCCAATTGCTTCTAATGGATCGATTTTAACGACAGTTCTTACTGAGAACAAACCACCTAAAACAGCAACAATGACTAATAAAGCAGTAATCCCGATTAAAAACAGGCCGTTATTTTGATAAGGAACAGTTGCGGGCAATACTAAAGAAGTAGCTAACGTTAATAACAGACCCGTTCCCACTCCAACAGCAGATAGAATAAATGTCTGCGCAATAACCGATTTAGCAATATACCCCGACGAAATTCCTTGAGCTTTCATAACTCCAAATAAACTAGATTTTTGCAGTGTTAAAACATAGATAAAAATTCCGATAACTACTGCAGCAATGACGATCAGGAATCCAATCATCAGACCAAACGTCAATACTTGCGCGCTGTATCCTGGAATTTTATAAATATAATCGCCGATTTCATAAGGGATTAAATCGTCATTATCAATTTCTACACCTGATAAATCTTCTTCACTATCACGCACGATTACTGCACTGATTCGTCCTTCTTCAGACTCATCTATTCTTTCAAATCTAATTTCTTGAAAAGAGCCAATCGTCGTATATAAAACTGGTGCTACGTTAAATTTAGCATTTTCTGTAAAACCTGTTACGGTCAGTTCCTTATCGCTCCCGGCCAACTGAACGACATCTCCGATTTCAATACCCTCTTCTTCATTTAAACTAATATCAGCTATTGCTTCATCTTTATTAGTAAAAGCCTCTCCTTCTATAAGTTCAGGCATAATAAACTCATCTGGGTCGATTCCAAAAAAAGTGACATTGATTTTCGAAGATTCTCCTGATGTTCCTTCTTTTCGAATTACTCCAGCTGTTTGTCCTAACAAAGCTGTTTCGTCTCCTGAAACGTCTTCTGCCTGACCTAAAGTAATCATTGACATGTTAATATTGGAATTGGATTCATCGGTCAAAACGATTCCATCCGCATCCCATTTGTCTACACTCGTTCGATTATCTTGAGCCAGTCCATATGCTAATCCCGTCAAAAAGTATACTAAGTATGAGACCAGTACCATTACTCCAATAATTAATGCAAATCTTGTTTTTGAATGTTTAATTTCTTTCCATGCTAGAAACATGTTCCCATCTCCTTTATTTTCAGCTGTTACTCTTACTGATTGAGGATATCATATATTAAATCGTGTACGATGTAAACCAAAGGGGCTTAATGAAAGGTATAATAAAATGTTAAGGATTCATAAGTAAACGTGATAACCGTGAAGTGATATAGTAGGAACAATGCAGACAGTATAAAACAACCAGATTTTTAAAAAAAACGCTAACAACATGAGAATAGATGAGGATTTTGTGGTATACTCAAATTGTGAATTTTTTATTATAGGCATGAATCTACGGAAATTCCAAGTCCTAATTTATTGGGGGTTTATGATATGTTGTCTATCCAAGATAAAAATACTGAAAACCATCTATTAAGGCAAAAAGAAGTTTTCCAATCCTTTACAGACGAAGAATTCAATCGCATTTCTCACAGTATGTATTTTCGAAAATATAAAAAAGGCCAAGTACTATTTGATGAAGGTGATCAAAGAAACAAGGTGTTTTACCTTTCAAAAGGTTTAGTGAAATTGGAACGATATGATGTCAGTGCTTTATATATGTATACAGACTATATCAAAGAAGATAAACTGTTTCCCTATGGAGAACTCTTTTCAAAGTCTTCCTATCGTTACACAGCTTATTGTCTGACTGATGTGGAGTTGTATTATATGCCTACGGAACTTTTTGAGTCTGTAGTTTCCGCTAATCCGCATCAAATGCTTTACTTTTATAAGAATTTGTCCTCTATATTAAAAGAACATGAAGAACGCATTCAATTTCTGGTAGGTTCTAACGCCAGCAGCCGTATTATTAAGGCTTTATCTTTTCTGATGGATGAATTAGGCGTAAACGTAGGAGAAAATCGAATTAAAGTCCCTTATCCAATCACAATTTGCGAGATTGCAACAATAAGCGGCTGCTCCAGAGAAACTGTAGGAATCAAATTAAAACAATTAAAAAAGAGCGGCAAGCTCGAACATACCCGCAAATTATTGACATTTAATGATGTCCTTTATTTCAAAAATTATTTAGAAGAATAACTATAAAAAAGAAGCCTTTAAGAAAATTGATTTCTTAGAGGCTTCTTTTTTTATAGTTAGTATCAACCTAATACTGCAGCAATTCCTAAAATAATACAGCTGACGATAAATATTATACCAATTAATTTAGCTGTAAACTTCCACCAAGTAGTCAAATTTATTCCTGCAATCGCCAGAGCTCCCATAACTACTCCTGAAGTCGGCGTTATCAAATTAACGATTCCGCTTGCTGCCTGATAGGCAGTTATGACAACATGTTCAGGTACATCAGCAAAACTACCTAATGGTCCCATAATTCCCATAGTTGCAGCAGCTAAACCTGAAGTTGATGGAATAAGGAAAGACATTGGAATATAGAATATATAGGTTAATATAGAAAACAAAACTGGAGAAAGATCAGATAAATTTTGTTCCCCAATATGCAAGATAGTAGCTGTAATCATTCCCTCGTTCATCACTACTTGAATGCCTCGAGCTAAAGCAACTACAAGAGCTACTCCTAATAGATCTTTAGCTCCATCAATAAAAGTAGATACAATTTCTCCTTCAGGGATACGGTAATAAAGTCCAATAATAATTGCCATTAAAAGGAATAACATAGTAATTTCCATAAAATACCAATTACCAAGCGGAACTAATTGTTGTCCTAATACAGTCCCTAAAATAGGCAGATTCATTAACCATTGATTCAAGGTTTCAAAGAATGTCCAGTTTGGATTCAATGTAGACCAAGGAATCAATCCAAGAACCATAACAACAAAAGTCAGTGCAAAAAGAACCATGACAACTTTCTGTTTCTTTGTCATTTCTTCTTTAATATCTGCTACAGCGAATTTTTTTTGGTTTTCTTTGTAGTCTTTATAAACCAGTGAACGAGAAGGTTCTTTTTGAACTTTAACCGCATAACGATAAACAAATAACGTAGCAATTGTATACATGGCTACAAAGAATAGCAAACGCCAAATAATGCCTTCACCTGGACTTAGACCTAAAGCTTGTGAAGCTACTCCTGTGGCAAATGGATTAACTGTAGAAGCCAATACTCCTACGCCAGATCCCAGTAATACAACAGAAACAGCTACTAATGTATCAAATCCTACCGCTACCATAACAGGTATGATAAGAGGATAAAAAGCTAACGTTTCTTCAGCCATCCCAAATGTTGTACCACCTAAAGCAAAAATAAACATCAAGATAGGAATCAACATTTTTTCTTTTCCTTTATAATTCTTGACGACTTGAGCTATCCCAGTATCTAAAGCCTTAGTTCGATTAATAACTCCTAAGAATCCTCCAACTACTAGAATGAATAAAGAAACCTCGATTGCACCTGGAGTTGTTTCAGTGCCGATCATCCCTTTTACAGGTGCCATAAATACATCCCACAAACCTTGAGGATGCTGTACAGTTACTTGATAACTTCCAGACAAAATATTCCCCGCTTCATCAACTTGGTATTCTCCTGCTGGAATGAACCAAGTGAGTACAGCAATGATTAAAATAATGAGAAACAGTACTGTGTAAGATGAGGGCATATTAAATTTTTTTTTCTTTTGACTTGCTTCCATAAATCATACCTCCTATTAAAATAATTAAATTATCTTAATTACTATAACATCCTTAATGAAATGAACATAATAAGAGTATCTATAGCATCACTATTTTTTAGTTCTATTAATCAAAAAAACAGTTTCCTCTCTAACAGGGATCTCCAGTAATCGAGTATTTCTGGAGATCCGAAAGACACATCCTGTCTTTATTTTAGTTTTTTGTAACATGGCTTACTCGGTTGCTGTAATAATGGTCCCTCCTTCTTCTGTCAGTACTCCTTGGATATTTTCTAGTGAAGTAATAATCGCTTTTCCTTCAGGATAACCTTCAACAAATTGAATAGCTGCTTCCACTTTTGGCAGCATACTTCCTGCTGCAAATTGATTTTCTCCAATATACTGTTTCATTTCTTTTACAGAAACACGTTCTAATTTCTTTTGTTCAGGAGTATTGTAGTTTACAAATACATTGTCTACTCCTGTTAAAATAACCAATAAATCAGCTTTCACTAGTTCCGCAAGTTTTTGAGAAGCAAAGTCTTTATCAATAACTGCTTCAATACCTTGTATTTTGTTTTCTTTTTGGATGACAGGTATTCCTCCGCCTCCAACAGTAATTGTAACTACACCGGAATTTACTAATTGATTGATGATTTTGTGTTCTTTGATACTAATAGGTTTGGGTGAAGGGACAACCTTTCGCCATCCACGTCCTGCATCTTCTTTAAAGATTGCATTTGATTGTTTCATTTCTATTTCAGCATCTTCTTTTGTCAAAAACGGTCCTACTGGTTTAGTCGGTTTTTCAAATGCTGAATCTTTCTCATCTACCACTACTTGAGTGACTAAAGAAACGACTTCCTTTTCTAAATGACGTTCAGTCAATACATTATTCATAGCATTTTGCAGCCAATAACCAATACTTCCTTGAGTCATGGCTACACACGTATCCAGAGGCATAGCAGGATTTTTTTCAGTATTAGCTGCTTCTTGCTGAAGTAATAAATTCCCTACTTGAGGTCCATTTCCATGAGAGATGATAATATCATCTCCATTTTCAATAAACTTTACCAAAAATTCTGCAGTATGCTTTAAAGCTTGCTGCTGAGCTTCAGCACTAGCATCTTCAGACAAAATAGCATTCCCGCCAAGAGCTACGACAATCTTTCTTTTTCCCATTTTACATTTCTCCTCTATCAAAAAAATTTAAAATGATCGAGTAAAAGAGGCTATGAAACTATCACAGCCTCTTTTACTCCGCAAACTAAACTTTTGGAATAAATAAGTTTCCTAATGTAGCAGCCATGATCGCTTTGATTGAGTGCATCCGGTTTTCTGCTTGATCGAATTGTCGCGCATATTTGCTGCGAAAAGCTTCATCTGTTACTTCCATTTCACCAATACCAAATTTTTCTTTTACCATTTCACCATAGTCAGTTTCTGTATCATGGAATGCTGGTAAACAGTGGAGTAGTATCACATCGTCTTTTCCAGTAGCTTTAATCATTTCCATATTGATTTGATAAGGTTTCAACAAATTCACTCGTTCTTCAAATTTGTCTTCTTCTCCCATAGACACCCAAACATCTGTATATAATACATCTGCATCTTTTACACCTTTTTGGACGTCATCAGTGATCATTAACTGACTGCCTGATTTGTCTGCAAAATCTTGGGCCATATCAACGATGTTTTTTTCTGGGAACAAATCTTTTGGCGACACTATACGGACATCTACACCTAGAATAGCACCAGTGACCAATAGACTGTTCGCTACGTTATTGCGCCCGTCTCCCACATATACTAAAGTGATTCCTTCTAAATGCCCGAAGTTTTCCTTGATTGTCAAAAAGTCTGCGATCATTTGGGTAGGATGCCATTCATCTGTTAATCCATTCCAAACAGGTACACCGGAATATTTGGCTAATTTTTCTACGTTTGATTGTTTAAAACCGCGAAACTCAATTCCATCGAACATACTGCCTAGTACTCGTGCAGTATCTTCTACAGATTCTTTTTTACCTAATTGAATGTCATCTTTCCCTAGGTATTCAGGCTTAGCACCTAAATCAACGGATGCTACTGTGAATGATGCTCGTGTACGAGTAGAAGATTTTTCAAATAACAACGCAATGTTTTTACCTTCTAAATAACGATGAGGAATGCCTTTTTTCTTCATTTCTTTTAAATGTTGTGAAAAATCAATTAGATACATTAGCTCTTCTTTTGTAAAGTCTTTCTCTGCTAATAAACTACGTCCTTGAAATACATTTTTCATCATTTATTTCCTCCAATAAATTAGATTTTCATCAGTTTAAGTCTTCTCTTACCAGCGGCATACTCATACAACGTGGGCCCCCACGTCCTCGAGATAATTCACTTGAAGAAATTTCAATAACTTTGATTCCATGTTCTCGCAACAGTTCATTTGAGGTATAGTTACGGTCGTAAGTCACAACGACTCCTGGCGCTATAGCTAAAGTATTTGATCCATCATTCCATTGTTCACGAGGAGCCGCAATAGCATCTCCGCCCCCACATGGAATTAACGTCATTTTATCAACCCCAAGAGCATCTTTCAGCGATTTTTCTAAATCAGTTTCGTGAGTGATTTTAACCTTTCCTGGTTCATCTCCTTCTTCAATAATGTAGACGTCAATCGATCCTCCGATACGTAAAATTCCTGGGTGAATAGTAAACTTATCATAATCCACCATTGTAAACACTGTATCTAAGTGCATCATTGCTCGGACATTTGGAATTTTAATAGCTAATATCTTTTCAAAGGTTGATCCTTTACTGAATAGCTCTAAGGCTAGTTCTTCAATAGCTTGAGCAGAAGTTCTTTGAGAAATCCCGATTGCTAGAGTCTTCTCGTTTAAAACCAGCTCATCCCCGCCTTCCATAAAAGACGTATGGTTTCGGTCACGCCAAATTTGAACGTCATTACCTGCAAATCGAGGGTGATTCTCCATGATTACTTCCATAAATAATGATTCTCGTTGACGAGCTTCAAACATCATACGGTTAATGGTTAGCCCATTTCCCATAGAAGCAGCTGGGTCTCTAGTAAAATAAAGGTTTGGCATAGGGTCCATGTAAAATGGGTAATCATCATCATTAGAAACATCACTTAAGTGATCAGATTCATCTTCTGTAAAATAAGAACTTCCTGAACCTTTTTTCTCGACAGGTTCCCCACCATCTTCAGCCACATCACTTAAATGTTCTTTTTTCGTATGAACATCTTTTTTCCGGATACCTTCCATGATGGCAATGACCATTTCTTCTGTTTCCATATCTAATAAATATTCTTTCAAACCCTCATACACACTTGGGGATTCAATATTTGATTCATTCAACATTTTTTCCACAAAAGCTTCCTTCACATTTCCAGCATCAATAGCCTCCGCTGCCAACTTTTCCAAGTAAAGAACTTCTACACCGTTGTCTTCTAGGGCTTTTGCAAATTCATCATGCTCTTTTTGAATCACTTTTAAATAGGGAATATCATCGAATAACAAGCGCTCCATAATTTCAGGAGTTAAGTTTTCTACTTCTCTTCCTGGTCTTTTCAATAAGACGGTTTTCAATTTTCCTATCTCTGAATTCACATGAATAGGTGCTATTTGTTTTGTCATATCATATCCTCCTTATTTATCTTTCCACACCCTTATAATAACGGTTCCAGCTACCATAAAGGAAATAAAACGTACAAATAAAATGTCGATTTCTTCACATTATGAAAACCATTTTTTATAAATATACTTTCCAAGCATAAAAATTCATTTTTTGTTCACATTTTTTGCATAAAAAATGTATTTATACAATTATTATGAACTATAAGAAATGGATAATTTTTTAATGAGAGTTTTTACATATTTAAAAAATTGCTGTTTTATTTTGTTCAAAAGTTTGATTTCAGCTATTCTGCTTTTTTATTTCTATTTTTGCTGTATAAAGTGGTCTACTCAACTTTTTATAAAACGTATTTTATTGTCAGGGTCGTTGTGCTGTATTTTTATTAGTTGATAAATAAAAAAGCCTTTGTAAGATTAGACTTTACTCTATCTTACAGAGACTTCTGTGATGGTTTATTTAGTTAATTTGCTCATTTCATCTGCAACGAATTGAACTTCTGTGCCCACGATGACTTGAATGTTTCGATCACTGACTTTGTTGATACCTGCGATTCCTGCTGATTTGATTTTAGCATCATCGACAATAGACATCTCTTTGATTTCCAATCGTAAACGAGTTGCACAGTTATCGATTGAAGAAACATTTTCTTTACCGCCTAATCCCGTTAGAATTGTCTCTGCTTGTTTTTTAAAACGTTCATCTCTTGAACTTGATTTAGAAGAAAGGGTAGCTGGTTCGCTATCTTGCGTTTCTTCTACTAATTCATCTCCTCGTCCTGGAGTAGCTAAATCAAACTTAAGAATAATAAAACGGAACAAGAAATAATAAACAGCAGCAAAAACTAGTCCTTGAATCAGCAGCATATACGGCTGATTAGCCAACGGCAGATTGAATGACAATATATAATCCACTAAACCAGCTGAAAAACCGAACCCTGCTGTCCATTGGAAAGCAGCAGCCACAAATAATGAAAGTCCTGTCAAAACTGCATGTGTTACATATAATGCTGGAGCAGCAAACATGAATGCAAACTCTAACGGCTCAGTTACACCGGTGAAGAAAGAAGCAAAACCTGCTGCCATCATCAATGAAGCTGTTGTTTTCTTTTTAGCTGTTTTAGCAGTATGATACATAGCTAAAGCTCCAGCTGGAAGACCGAACATCATAACCGGGAAAAACCCAGCTTGGTACATGCCGGTAACTCCTTTTACGCCACTACCTGCCCAAAAATTATTGATATCTGCAATACCAGCTACATCAAACCAGAATACAGAATTTAGTGCGTGATGCAATCCTGTAGGAATCAGCAGACGATTGAACAAACCATACAGTCCCGCTCCTGCTGCTCCTAGACCACTGATTGTCGTACCAAAAGTAACTAATGAATTATAAACTGGCGGCCATACAAATAACAGCGCCATAGATACCAGCATCATAACAAATGAGGTTACGATCGGCACTAACCGCTTCCCGCTGAAGAAAGCTAATGCTTGAGGTAATTTAACATTATAGAAGCGATTATACAATGCTCCTGCTATCAGTCCAGATAGTATTCCTATAAATTGTGTATCGATTCTTTCAAATGCCACATTCACCTCTTCAATAGGGATGCTTTGCAGCATAGCAACTGAATCAGGTGCCAGCAATACCGTAACTACTTGCCAAGCAACTAAACCACTTAAAGCTGCTGCTCCATCTTTATCTTTAGACATTCCTAATGCTACACCGACTGCAAATAAAACTCCCATATGATCAATAAGTGCACTACCCGATTTGATTAAAAAAGCAGCTATAACGCTGTCTCCACCCCAACCAGATGGGTCTATGTAATATCCAATCCCCATCAATATTGCCGCCGCAGGCAAAACAGCAACTGGCAGCATCAACGATCTGCCTAATCTTTGTAAGTAAGCTTTCATTTTTTTCCTCCAATATGTTCTGTACTAAGTGACAAGTGACTATTTCTTCTTCGCGTCTTTCATTTAGTAAAGTAAATCACTTTTAACAAAATAATAATTGATTAAATAAGTTCTTTTTTACGAGAATTAAGTTTTGTTATAAACACAATAATAGCTTTTGAATCATGCGATCACTTTCTAAATGAAATCATACCAATCAAGCAGATTAATGTCAATTCAATATTCTATCACCATAGATCAAATTAATTAAAGTTGACATAAAGGTTTTTATGAACAAAATCATTGGCCAACTCCATTTAGTAAGCGTTTCATTTCAACGTATACCAATTAAAAAAACAACAGGTTCATATCACTTAGACATGAACCTGCTGCTTTATATTTGCTAACTAATATTTTTTATTACCATCGTTTACTTAACGACTAATTGTTGCCCTACAAATATCAAATCTGTGCTTAAGTTGTTCCATTGTTTTAACTGATCTATAGAAACTTTATTTGCTAAAGCGATACCTGATAACGTATCTCCACTTGTTACTGTATATTTACTGTTTGAAACAACAGGTTTAACAGTTGTAGACGTTCCTACTTTAACAGCTAATTTTTGACCTACATAAATCGTATCGGAACTTAATTTATTCCATGATTTTATATCTGAAACCGAAACACTGTATTTATTAGCAATAGCTGTTAATGTATCACCGCTTTTGACTGTGTAATTTACATCCAGATTGCTGACTACAGTTTCTTGTTTTGGAGCTGGAGTAGTTGAACTAGAAGTTGCTGCCCCTTGAACCGTTAACTTTTGTCCCACATAAATCGCATCAGATGACAACTTATTCAACGATTTCAAGTTCGCTACTGTAGTGTTGTATTTTCTTGCAATAGCTGACAACGTATCTCCTGATTGAATCGTATAGCTGCTTGTTCCAGTATTAGATCCAGTGCCCGTAGATGGTGCTGGTTTAGTTTCTGGATTAGCAATACCTTTTATTACTAATTTTTGTCCTACATAAATCGTATCAGATTTTAAGTTATTGATCGATTTTAAACTAGCTACTGTTGTTCCGTATTGTTTAGCCAATCCAGACAATGTATTCCCAGCTTTAACTGTGTGTTGAGTTGTGCTTGATCCAGTATTGTTTGAAGGAGTTCCTGTAGAAGGTTTTGCCTCTTCTTTAACAGTTCCGCTAACCACTAATTTCTGTCCTACATAAATCGTATCAGATGACAACTTATTCAATGATTTCAAGTTCGCTACTGTAGTGTTGTATGTTCTTGCAATACCTGACAACGTGTCTCCAGATTTAACTGCATAGCTGCTTGTTCCAGTATTAGACCCAGTACCCGTAGATGGTGCTGGTTTAGTTTCTGGATTAGCTGTACCTTTGATCACTAATTTTTGTCCCACATAAATCGTATCAGATGACAACTTGTTCAATGATTTCAAGTTCGCTACTGTAGTGTTGTATGTTCTTGCAATACCTGACAACGTGTCTCCAGATTTAACTGCATAGCTGCTTGTTCCAGTATTAGATCCAGTACCCGTAGATGGTGCTGGTTTAGTTTCTGTATTAGCTGTACCTTTGATCACTAATTTTTGTCCCACATAAATCGTATCAGATGACAACTTGTTCAATGATTTCAAGTTCGCTACTGTAGTGTTGTATTTTCTTGCAATACCTGACAACGTGTCACCAGATTTAACTGCATAGCTGCTTGTTCCAGTATTAGACCCAGTACCCGTAGATGGTGCTGGTTTAGTTTCTGTATTAGCTGTACCTTTGATCACTAATTTTTGTCCCACATAAATCGTATCAGATGACAGTTTATTCAACGATTTTAAACTAGCTACTGTAGTGTTGTATGTTCTTGCAATGCCTGACAACGTGTCACCAGATTTAACAGTATAGCTGCTTGAAGTATTTGAGCCTGTATTAGAGCCATTTCCAGTTGAAGGCTTAGGCTCTTCTTCAACAGCTCCATTTACAGCAAGTTTTTGACCTACATAAATGGTGTCGGATTTTAAATTATTCAAGGATTTTAATTTTGCTACAGTTGTGTTGTATCTTCTTGCAATCGCTGATAATGTATCTCCAGATTTAACAGTATACTGATTTGTATTCTCTGAATTATTATTGCCGTTGTCTACAGGATTTTGTGTTTCTGGAATTGAAGGAGCAGGAGTGTTTCCGTTAGATCCTCCGGATTGTTTAACATCAAAACGAGTTAAATTATACGTATTGATCAAGTTGTTTAATTTTGCTGCGTAAGTTGGATCTGTTGCGTAACGTCCTTCTAACCAAGCTGTAGCTTCGTATACGTTAGATGTGTTGCTGACCCAAGCTCCGGCATAAAATTCTGGATTCCATGAAGTCCCTCTTTTTAATAAGTTTGCATTATCTTGGAAAGATTCAGCATAAGAAGGGTACTTTTTAAAGTTTTGTGGAATATTGATCCAGCCTGTGCTGGTTGAGTATTCTTTCGTGTACATCGTAACGGACTGACCATTATATGATCCTTTGATCCCAAACAAGTTGTGATTTGGAGCTTTGGCAAGGGCACTTCCTCCCCAACCACTTTCCAATCCTGATTGTGCGATCATCACAGATGCATACAAATTGTTTTTCGCAGCTATTTCAGTAGCAAAAGAAGCTACCGTCTCAATAAATTGTGCTGGTGTCTGAGCTTTATTGATATCTTTTAATTCTTCTTTAGGAGCAGATGAAGCTTGCTGGTTAACTGTCAATTTTTGTCCAACACGAATAACGTTCTTGTTAGAGATATTGTTCCAAGTCATCAAGTTATTTACAGACACACCATACTGTTTAGAAATCTTGTTTAACGTGTCTCCGCTCTTAACGACGTGAATAACTGGGGAAGATTTTTTAGCAGCAGTCGTTGTTACAGCTTTTTCTTCTTTCACAACTGCTGACGTAGTTGCCATCATAGTTCTAGCTTTAGAAGGTGCCGGTGTCTCTTCTTTAACTTTTGCAACTTCTGGTTTTACAGTTTCTGTTACAGGAGCTGGCTTAACTTCTTTAGCAGTCTCTTCTTCAGCAACTGTTGGTGTTTCTTCAATGTTTTCTGTTTCATCAAGATCTGTTGTTTCTTCTACAGGTGCTTTAGAAACGACTTCAGCGTCGTTTTGTTCTGTGGTATCCGTATTTAGATTTTGAGAAGGTTCTTGCTCTTCCAACTCGATTGCTGGTTCAGTCTCTGTTTCTTCTACTGGATTGGTTTCGGTTGCAGTATTGAAAGCTTCATCTACTAATTGGTCTACTTCTTCAATTGATAATTCTTCAAAATCAATCGAGTCGAAAATTTCTGGAGTCACTAACTGTTTGAATTCTTCTATTAACTGCCCTTTTGCAGTTTCTTGATCTTCTAACGGGCTTTCGTCAGCTACCATTGCAGTTTCGTCAGCTTCTGTTTCAACAGCTACTTCATTGCCTTCAGCAACTTTTGTATTTTTTTCTAGTTCAATAGTGTCTGTTTTACTGTTCTCAGCTTCGTTTCCATCAGCTTCAACGGCTTCAGTATATGTAGGAAAAGCTAGTAAGCCTACTAATAAAGACGTACTAAACAGTGCAGTGCCTTTTTTTAATCGAGCGTTAGAACACACATTTTTTTGCATTGTTCTCTCTTTTTCTGCTAAAGAGATTCTTTCTTTTCTATTTATTACCAAAGTAAGTCCCTCCTATGAATAAATCCTTAAACGTTTTAACGATAGATACTCTAATTATAACGGTAATCTTTTATAAATGAACCATAAACAAGTAGAATTGCTAAATTTAACATTTGTCACATGAATGTAATTTTATAAATATACATCTGCATCCATTATAACTGATTCTTCCCCTATATTTTGTATATAAAATACGAACTTTTATTGAATTGTTTGTTTTAATCTGTGATAAACTATATACAGTATATTTAGAAAGCAGGAAAATTATGACATCTACTAAATTAACTTCATTCATTAAACGGTATCCTTGGTATGTGTGGAGTTTCATCCTAGTGCTTCCATTTGTTTTTATTGTTTTAAGTGGTTCAGTGAGCGAAGATATTATTCACTTTATTGACTTAAGTATTAGTCAGCCTATCGTATCTTTAAGAAGCTCGTCCTTAACGTCTTTTTTTATTTTTTTAACCGACTTAGGAGGCACCATTTTTTTAGGTATCCTTGTTCTTTTAACAGCTGTTTTATATGCTTGGAAATATAAAGATCGTAAGGCAGCTTTATGGTTGATAATTCAATCTATACTGGGAGCAGGCCTATTAAATCAATTGCTGAAAGTGGTTTTCCAACGCGCACGACCTGTGTTGGAGCATTTGGTTGAACAAGGAGGTTATTCCTTCCCTAGTGGTCATTCGATGGGTTCTATGATTTGTTATGGAGGGATATTATTCTTACTCTCTAAAGTTATTCACGAAAAAACTTTGCGTTTAGGGTTGATGTTCCTAGGAGCAGTGTTAATCTTGCTTATTGGAATAAGTCGAATCTATCTGGGAGTACACTTTGCGACAGATGTTATAGGCGGTTTCTCTGCCGGAGCTGCTTGGTTATGCTTTGCGATTGGAATTTACCCTAAGTGGAAAACACTTATCGATCGAAGACATTAAGAAGGAGTGTTCTACGTGCTCGAAAATGCTTTACGTTTTAGTCATACATTATTAAAAAACACTGTCAGTCAAGGAGATATCGTAGTAGACGCCACTGTAGGCAACGGTTCTGATACCGTCCTATTAGCCAAACTAGTTGGCTCTAATGGCAAGGTTTACGGATTTGATCTTCAACAACAAGCAATAGAAACAACCACAAAAAAATTAATTTATACTAATTTGCATCCGCAAGTAGAGCTGTATCAGCAGGGTCACGAAACAGTGGGCGATATCATCAGCCCTGATACCCCAATTTCAGGAGCTGTTTTTAATCTAGGTTACCTTCCTAAAAGCGACAAATCGATTATTACTAAAAGCAAAACGACCCTAAAAGCTATCTCTACACTTCTTCCCTTATTGAGAAAAGGTGCATTACTACTCATCGTAGTTTATTACGGTCACGAAGGTGGAGAAGAAGAAAAAGATGCTGTGCTTGAATATGTAGCACAATTGCCTCAAAAAGAGTATAGTACTTTAAAGTATGAATTTGTAAATCAACAAAATCATCCACCTTTTTTATTAGCTATTGAGAAACTTCAGTAAGACACAAAAAAGAGATGGAATTTTCCATCTCTTTTTTGTTAACTCAATAATTCTTTTAGTACTTCTACTTTATCTGTTTTTTCCCAAGGTAAATCAATATCTGTTCTGCCAAAGTGTCCATAAGCTGCAGTTTGCTTATAAATAGGTCTTTGCAAATCAAGCATTTGAATAATACCAGCAGGTCTTAAGTCAAAGTTAGCACGAACCGCTTCAATCAATTTAGCTTCTGAAACTTTTCCAGTTTCAAATGTATCAATTGAAATAGATACCGGCTGAGCTACACCAATGGCATAAGCTAATTGCACTTCACATTTATCTGCTAAACCAGCAGCAACAATGTTTTTCGCAATGTATCGTGCAGCATAACTTGCTGAACGGTCAACTTTTGTAGGATCTTTTCCAGAGAAAGCTCCTCCACCATGACGAGCGTATCCTCCATAAGTATCAACGATAATTTTACGTCCTGTCAGTCCGGCATCTCCTTGCGGTCCTCCGATAACAAAACGACCCGTTGGATTAATAAAGTATTTTGTTTCTGCATCTAATAATTCGGCAGGTATTTCTTGTTTGATCACTTTTTCAATCATGTCTTCCTTTAACACTTCGTAAGCTATTTCTGGAGCATGTTGAGTACTGATGACTACAGTATCTACTCGAACAGGCTTACTTGTCTCATCATATTCTACTGTAACTTGTGCTTTAGCATCAGGTCTTAAATAAGATACTTCACTATTTTTACGCAACGAAGCAATTTTTCTAGTCAAACGATGACTTAATGAAATAGGCAACGGCATCAATTCAGGTGTTTCGTTGATAGCAAAACCGAACATCAATCCTTGATCTCCTGCTCCTATTTGATTTAAATCGTCGTCATTCAACTCTCTAGACTCAACTGAATCATTGACTCCTTGAGCAATATCTCCCGATTGTTCATCTATTGCAACAAGTACACCACATGTTTCTGCATCAAATCCATATTTTGCTCTTGTATATCCTATATCTCGAACTGTATCACGAACGATTTTTTGAATATCTACATAAGCAGTAGTAGAAATTTCTCCTGCTACCAAAACTAAACCAGTTGTAACGATTGTCTCACAAGCTACACGAGCTGTTGAATCTTTTTCTAAAATGGCATCAAGAATTGCGTCACTTATTTGATCGGCAATTTTATCCGGATGTCCTTCTGATACGGACTCGGATGTGAATAATTTTCTTTCTGACATTAGATATCCCCCTTTGTTTTTTCGGTTACAAGGCTTCTCCACTATTGAAAGTGAATCCTATCGGGAATCCTTTTGCAAACCTTATACAGTTTATCACAATTTGATGTAAAATGATACGTCAATAATTTCATGTAAAAATTTTTCTTTATCCCATGTACTTTTTTGGTATGATAGAAAAGAAAATAGTCTACTATACTACATATCATTGCCAAGGTAGCATTATTTTACGAAAGGAGCTTCATATTGACACAATCCCTTAAAAATCTCATAGAGTCATTTTTATATAATCCTATTATTTTGGTTTTCCTTAGACCGCTAAGTTATTTAACAATAGGCACGGTATACGCCTTACAATATAACTATTTTAATACTAAAGTATTTTTCTTATTGTATGTTTTCTTATTTATAAATTATTATATCGAATCCTATTTGTCTAAAAATTGCCTCTTTTCTAATAGTACTTTGAATTCTACATTCATATTGTTAGAGGTCATCAACATTGTTGTGATTAGCATACTTACTTTGTCTTCAAACTATCTAGTAGCATTATTAGTTGTACTTTATAGCCTAATCATCCATTTCCAACATTATCTGAAACATTTAGGGTGGTCTAATCTAGCGATTATAATTGTTAGTTTCTTTAAAGGCGGTATTATTACTTACCTAAGTTTCTTTATCCAAGTTCAATTTTTACCTCTTGAGTTATTTAAATGGAGTGTGCCGTTAGTTTTACTAAGTATTCTAGTAGAAATGCATACTTATTATTTGCAAGCCCCACATCAGTCATCCATTTCAAAAAAAGACGTTTTTATGAAAACACTCTTTTTGGCTGCACTAATTTATCTGACGACTGCCTTGTTGCTTTTCAATACTTTTGGCTATTTATTAAGTCTATTCATTCTAACTGTTCCTATTATTATACGTTTTATGAAAATGCTTCATTTTAAAGAAGGAAAAAATATCTGCCTAAAAACGTTATTTCTTTATCAGATAGCTTATCTATTAACGTTTACTCTTGTTGAAGTTATATCTTTTTATCTATATTAAAATGTATCAAAAAAGCATCCTGAGAAAAGGATGCTTTTTAAATCTCTAACTGCAAATTCATTCAAATAAAAAAGCTGGTTTCGTCGTAAATGACGCAACCAGCTTTTATCGTATGACCCGTACGGGATTCGAACCCGTGTTACCGCCGTGAAAGGGCGGTGTCTTAACCGCTTGACCAACGGGCCTTCATATTATATTTTAACCATAAGGTAATGGGCCTAAATGGACTCGAACCATCGACCTCACGCTTATCAGGCGTGCGCTCTAACCAGCTGAGCTATAGGCCCTAAAGACATAAAAAAAGAGCGGGTGAGGAGAATCGAACTCCCATCATCAGCTTGGAAGGCTGAGGTTTTACCACTAAACTACACCCGCATTTTAGTATGATGGCCCGGGACAGAGTCGAACTGCCGACACCTTGAGCTTCAATCAAGTGCTCTACCAACTGAGCTACCGGGCCTAATATTCAATT